>JAJDES010000153.1 GCA_029259675.1 Planctomycetota bacterium | reverse complement strand
GGCGCCCAAAAGGCGCTTTGTCATCAACTGGGCCAACCATCAACCGGGGCCCGATATCCGCGCCCAGATACGGCATGTCCATCAAGGTCCAAGTTCGACCCAACGAGTCGCTCGAAGCAGCACTTCGTCGCTTCAAGCGCCAGTGCAACTACGGCGGTATTTTCCGCCTCGCCAAGGCTTACTCCCGCCACGAGAAGCGTTCTGACAAAAGGCGTCGCGAGCGTCGCGAGCGTTTGAGGACGATTATCAAGGCCACGCGCAAAGCAGCGCGTCGCGTGCGCAGGCAGTAATTCTTCCGCCAGTAATTCTTCCGCCAGTAATTCTTCCGCCAGTAATTCTTCCGCCAGTAATTCTTCCGCCAGTAATTCTCCCGCCAGTAATTCTCCCGCCAGTAATTCTCCCGCGGAATTTCTTCCGCAGAATTTCTTCCGCAGGCGCTGGTGTCGCAGCTGGGAAGGCCGCAGGCGGTCGGCTCGCCGGCATTGATTTATTGGCCTGTGTTGCCTGGTGTTAGACCGGCTGCATAGCAAATGGTGATGCTGCAGCGGTGGTATTGACGGCAGCGATTCAGCGTCTGCCTGCTCGCGGCACCTATTGCGCCATTTTTGCGGCGCGTGTTGCGGGGGACGAGGACTTCGGCGTTTGAAGGGATCGAGGCCGAGCTGCGAGTTTGTCTCGCTCTGAACTTGAGAAGAGTTAGGCATCCTTGGAATGGGGGTTTTCCCAAGGGCGCTGCTTTGCTTAGCAGGCTTTATGCTGGTGGGCTATCCCCGGCCGCGCGCAGGGGATTTTGCCTCTAACACCCATGCGCCTCTTCCCCAAGGATCGAGATCTTTCGCTGCCGCTCGAACGGGCTGACATTCCCGTGCGCGCTTCGGATTTTCAGCTCAAGCCCGAGGAGCTGAACATGCGGCTGGATGCTTTCCTGCAGCATTTCCTGCATTGGCGATCACGAACTTCGATTCAGCGATTGATTCACGACGGCTATGTATTGGTCTGTCCCGCGCGCCCGGACAAGCCCGCTGGTTCGGACGAGAAGGTTGAGAGGCGGCCGGGGCGCAAGCTCGTACACGGAGCGCGTGTCGTAGTTGTGATTCCCGATGAGCATCGCTTGGAATTGCCTTCGGGTGAACCGGGGAAGCTGCGGGTGCTGTTCGAGAATGAACACGTCATGGCTGTGGACAAGCCGCCGATGGAGTCGGTGCATCCCGGCGGTCGCCACTTGACCGGCACCTTGATTCAGCGCGTGCACGCCTTCGATCGCGAACGATACGGGGACAACAAGCACTACGCGAAACTGTGTCATCGCTTGGATCGCGAGACCAGCGGCGCCGTATTGATTGCAAAGCAAGACACCAGCCACCGTTTCTTAATGCGCGAGTTCGAAGAGCGCCGCGTAACCAAGGAATACTTGGCGATTGTGATCGGTTCGCCCGAACTGGATCAAGGCGTTGTGGATTTGCCGCTTGGGCCCGCGCGCGCAAGTCGAGTGGGCTTGAAGATGGCTTGCGTGCCCGATGGGCTGCCTTCGAGGACGGAATGGCGAGTCATTGAGCGCTTCGAGCATTGCACCCTCGTTTCGTGCCACCCGCTCACGGGTCGACAACACCAGATTCGGGTTCACATGGATGCGATCGGTCACCCGCTGGTTGGCGATAAGTTGTATGGGCTGGACGAAACGTATTTCCTGCGCGAGGCGGAGCGCGGCTTATCACCCAAGGAATTGGCTGAATTGGGGATGCCGCGTCAAGCACTGCACAATCATCGCCTGGTCATTGCGTCGCCCGATGGATCCGGGCGCATTGATGTTTCAAGTCCCTTGGCGGAGGACATGCGCAAGTTTTTGCAAACCCAAGTTAGCCTTGGTGGCGCCGCGCTTTGATTGCCGGTAGCTCGCAATTCAAACTAGAGCGAACGGGTCACTTGCCCATTAGCTCTTCAACGACTTAGGAGTCAAACTTTGAGATCGTCTCTCGCCACTTATCTCGGAATCTTCGCGTCGGTACTGTGGATCGGATGCAGCGGCCCCAAGGTCATTGAGCCGGTGCCCAATACGTCGACGGATTCCGTTTCAAGCGTTGATGTCGTAGAACACTTCACCCAGGGTTCGGGCATCTATGTGCGCGAGAACTGCGCCAATTGTCATGGCGAAGCCGGTGAGGGAACCAAGCGCCTGGGGCCTCCCCTGCGAAACCTTGGGGAGCATTGGGATCGGGCCCGCTTGGAAACCTTTCTTTTGGATCCCGGCAAGGTCGAGGCAGAAGATCAGCGTTTGGATGAGTTGAAGTCGTCCTACTGGGGGCGGATGACGGCGTATCCGCTGGCACCCGAGGAACTGAGTGCGCTGATCGACTACCTGTTCAGTCTGTAGCATGAGCTGTCGCTAGTTGCCGGCTAAGATGCTCAAGTCCCTTCCGGCCCCGTCTCTGGCCCCATCTCCGGCCCCATCTGATCCAATAACCCGCGCTGCACGCGGCCTTTGGCATGACAACTTCCGCTGACCAAACTCGAAGTCCGCTGTCGCCCTGGCTGTGGCTGTTCCTGCCGCTGGCGCTGCTGCTGATTCAATTTGTTTGCCGCGTGGCCTTCGACGAGTTCTATGTGTCGTACATTCGCTCGGAGTTGGGGTTGGTCCAAAACATGACGGTGCTGGCATTGATTGTTGCGATCGTCAACGCGGGCCTGTTGTTCGCGCGTCGTCGCCAAGTGAACAATCGATTATTCGGACCCTTTGCATTGGTGATGTGCCTGGGGTGCATTTACTTTGCCGGCGAAGAGGCTAGTTGGGGGCAGCATTGGTTCGGCTTTGAAACGCCCGAATCGATACGCGAGGGCAACGACCAAGGCGAATTCAACCTGCACAATACCAGCGGAGCCTTGGGCGGACTGGTGGATCAACTTCCCCGCAACCTTTTGACGCTTGCGGCTTTGATCGGCGGCTTGGTGTTGCCGCTGACTCGAAGTGGTCGCAAACGCGTCCCAAAATTCGACGAAGGTACTGTGGCTGGATGGGTCTTCCCGACCTTTGTTTGCGCACCGAGTGCTTTGTTGGCACTGATTGTGTCGCTGCCCGAAAAGATCATTGAGGCGCGTGAAAGAGAAGTTCCGCACTGGCTCGATATCGCGCCGGGCGAGAGCAAGGAACTCTACTTGGCGATGTTTCTGATGATCTACCTGATGGCCATGCGCCACTACCTCACTCGTGAGATCCAATCGCGGACCAAGTCGCCGAGCTAGAGTTCGTCGCGTCTGCGCCAAAGTCCCTGTGGCGACGGAGCTGCTCTCCATTGTTTCGGTGGAGCTTCGGGAGAGGGCGCGGGGTGAGTGGAATCCGAGCGGACAAACCCAACTGACCGCGAGCCAGGTTTAGCCTCAGATCTCGATCTCATGCTGTAGGCATGCCAAGGGTCCGAGTTGCACGGGTGCAACTCGGACCCTTGTTCTTTTCATCGAGTCGCAGCTTCTTTCCCGCGAACCCGATTGGAGCTGACTGAATTTGGCGCCGTGCTCACCGCTGCCGCTCCCATTGGAGATTGCGGCTAGTAGCCCATATCTTCCAACGTGCGCCAAGCTTTGGCTTTGCCCATTGTCTTGATCGAGTGCCAAGCCTCCAACTGCTTCGCGCGCGGTTTGGAGCGGCCCTTCTCCCAGTTGTAGATCGTGAGCGGAGTGACGCCGATCAACAGCGCGTAGTCAGCTGCGGACAGTTGGACTTTCGCGCGATGCTCGGCGATCCACTTTGCTTTGAACGGCAAAGCGGAAGCTGCTTTCTCTTCTTCCGCGAGGCGTTGGGCTTCTTGACGCTCGGCGCGTTCTTCAATGGTGTTGGAAAGTTCAGCGATCTTCGCTTCTACGTCGGCGATTTGTTGATCGATGGACCGATTGGGGCTCCGATAGCGCTTTTTCCGCTTCTTGCCCGCACTCTTCTTTGCTGCTGCCATATGCGTGATTCCATTTAGTTTTGCGAATGCGAGCTCGCGAGGTCGGCATTGTATAGACGCGGTACGAGGAATAAAGGTCGATCCCGCTCGGTTTTGCCCTACCTGCGCAGCTCGCGCTTTTGCTGTGGCGCCTTCGCCGGTCACACGCATTCAAAAAGCCGGCGCGCGCAAGAAGTTGGGCCGTTGCCGCGGCCGCAGGATGGCCGGGCGAGCCTAGTTCGCGTCCTTATCCGACCTATCCCAACCCAATAGAGACATCAGCCGGTGACGAATCGCGCGCACAAAGCGATGCACGACGCGGTGGATCCTAATGAGACGTCCCGGTCGTTTGGGTTGTGTCCTTTGGTGTTACGGTAGGGTGTCGGGCCTGCAGCGCCGCCAGTGCTTATAAAAGTGATAGAGGTCGGCTTCTTGAAGGCGAGCCAACGCACGCCGACCCGCAAAATTGGGAATCAGCTTTTGAAGGACTCCGATCGGGTTGGGCCACGCGAATGCGATTTGAAAATCCATCAACCAAGGCCGCCCCAGGTCATCGACCATGACGTTTTCGGGCTTGTGCAAATCAACATAGGCAAGCCCTCGCCCGTGGATTTGCTTGAGCAGCGCTTCCAAGCGCGGAAAGAATTCGTCGTTTACCTTTTCACCGCGCTCGAGCGGATGCCCGGAAACGAAGTCGCGCGCGAAACTATCGGGCGCAAAGGCCTCGGCGCGCTTGGGGATGCCATCCAAATCGGCCAAGGCCGCGAATGCGGCCATTTCGTTGCGGCATTGAAGTCGTCCTTGCCAGCCGAGCGGCAGCCCGAACAGGCCGACTCTGCGCCCGAATTTTAGGATCAGCGGGCCGCCGGGGCCGTCATAACGTCCCACTGCGGCGAAGAAGGTGTGCTTGTAGACACAAGTGCGGCGGTAGCGCCCAGCGGCCAGGTCAACTTCAAGCGGCAAGTCCTGCTTGCCCAAGGCGCGCAGGAACCCACGTTCCGATTCTTGGGGGGTCGCGCCTTCGTCGGGAGCGAGCGAATGCGATTCGTCGGATTCCACGCGAGCCGCGCTCTTGAACTTGCCCTAGGGCAAGAGGTTGGCGAGGTGGTACAGGCAACCGATCAAAATCACCACGTGGATCGGTTCACCATTGGCCATCATGCTCTGCTTGAGCGACCAACTTCCCAGGCCGGAGTTCGCATAGGGTCGCAGGCGGGGGAAGAGGGCGTGCGTCTCGGCGCGCCATGCCGTCCACTGCTCGGTAAAGCGAGTTCGCAGGCGCGAATCTTCACGCCTAATGGCTGCGGGGTAGAAAATCATGGCCAGCAGCAGCCAAAGCGGAAGGCTCCACCACAACCCCGAAGCTGCACACAAACCAACGGCAATCAAGTGATTGCCCACGTAAAGCGGGTGGCGCACGTAGGCGTAGGGGCCGGTGGTGGCGAGCACTTGGTCCTTCTTGACGTGACCGGACGCCCACAGCCGAACGAGCATGCCCAGCACAATCAGGACGGTTCCAATTTGGTAGGCCAGCGCAATGGGCGCACCAAAGAACACGATGACGGCGCCGAAGACGATGCCGATTGCCTGGCGATAGCGGTAGCGCCTGCGGATGAGTTCGGAGATAGGACCCTGGGACACTGGGCTGGGGGGAGAGTCGACCGGGTGTGTGGTGGCCACCATGGTTCGAAAGCTTTTGCGGGTAGTGGGCTAGTCCGGTCGCTCGAGCGTCCCGGAGTGCGCACAGGTTACATTCCGAGGCGGCGTGCCGTTGCCCGGATGTTGAGAGTTGGGGCAGAAAGCCGTCTTGTCGCCCACATTCGGAGTCCTGCCGGTGATTGGAGTCGAGCCGACCCGCCCGCCGATCGTTCCGGCCCTACGGCCTTGCCCCCATTATTTGTGGATCGAGGCCCTTGGCGGGCGCGGGCAGCACTGGAGGGCTCCGCTTCGTGCTCGGGCCGCGCACGGATGGTGAACATTAGGCCCTCGAAAACCTGGAGCTGCGCTCGGCCCATATTTCAATCGCCAGCAGAGCTCCCAGTGCCAAGCCCGCCGAACCGGAGCTGGTCAAGGTCGCGTTGGCTACGACGGCCAGGACGGTGAGAACCAAAGTGAGCACAAGCATCGAGCCGCTACCGTCAAGTTGGACACTGATGCTCTCCGGTGGAGTGGAGAGGGGCGGGTCGGAGACGCACTCGGCGTATTGCATGCGCATCACCAAGAGTGAAGTGAGGGCCGCGATCGGTGCGAGTCGCAGCGCAAACTCAATTCCGGCTCCTTGCCACGCAATCAAGGTCAAGGCGACGTAGAGCGGCAAGAGGAAGCGGACGGCCAAGGCTTTGATCGCAGCGCTATTTGCGACGGAATGATGCATGGGTGAACAATCCAGGAGCCAGCGTGCTTGATGGGATTCTGAGGCGGGCACCTGGGTTAGCAGGACCGGCAGGTAAATGCCGGGTGTGAACAGAATGAGGGCCAACAGCCCCTGTCTCTCCGAGCCCGGCTCTCCGCTGTAGGCGGCCAACAGGAAAGCCAGCGGGATGCCGAACATCGGGTAGCTGCGCAAAATGACTTCCCGTTCACGGGGGAGCGCGTCGTAAACAAAGTCGAAAATAGCGCGCTCGTTGCGCTGCACCCAAAAACGCGTGGCGAGTTTGCGAATCGGCGCCAAAATGACTTCGAGCGGCATGCGGCCGCGGTTGCCGCCACCCGATGGCCGGGGCATGAGCAGCACGGTTGCGATGCTGAATAGACCCATCAAGACGGGTAGGAGTACTTCACCTTGCTCGCCGAAGCAGGCGGCAAAGCGGGCAGTCGGCAACCAGGCCAATGGGCTGCCGCTCGGTATGCCGGTTAAATCTGCAACCAATGAGACGTGTTGAAGTCCCAGTACCAGGCCCGCTGTGACCCCGATCACAAGCAGGGTTTGCAGCATGAGGAAAAGCACTTCTGCACGGCCCCCGAACAGGGTTTGCAAGCCGAGCAAGACTGCCGCCAACAAGGCCGCTTGCCCCAGTCCGGCTAGAACCAGGCCCAGTGAGGCTGCGGGACCGAGTTCGAATAGAAATGCCGCGGGAAGGAGCGAGCCGAGAGCCAATGTGAACAACACGCACAGCAAATGCGTGCTGCGCGCGATTCGGATTTCAGTTTTCGAAATGGGAAGGGCTGCTACCCATTCCTCACTGGGGTCCGCACGCAGGAGGTAACCGAATTCTCCCGACAGCGGAATAGCCAATAGGGCGCCGGACAGGCTAAGTGCGCACAGTGCGTAGGCGAACGGAGTTGTGCTGTCCTGCAAGAGCAGGCAAAAGACCGCAGCCAAGAAACCGTGCAGGAAGAGCGTGGCAATCGGAAGCCGTGCACCGTCGCTGCGGCCGGCCAAGTATGCCGCGAGTAGGGTTCGGATTCGCTTCAGCACGAGTTCAGCGCCCTCCGGCCAATTTCTTCACGTATTGAGTCCATTCAGCTTCGAAATCGTCGCTGCGCTTGGTGACGATTTTCTTGAAGAGGGAACTGGTCCCCTTACCCGCATAGACCTTGCTCATGTACTCAAGCATAGGCTCCCTAAAGCGCTGATTCTCACCTTGCAGGCAGAAATGAACCAACGTGTAAGCCTGCGCGTACATCAAATCGATGTCCGCGCTGCCCCAAAAATCACCTACTTCGAGGTTCAAAATCCGATCGAGTGAGAAGGGTTCCTCGGCGTGCGCATGCAGGTAGATGCGAGCAATCGCGTGCCGGCGAGTGTCGAAGCGCGCGCGACCGGCGGGTCCGGTAATGGCGTTGGAGAAGTATTCGGCCAAGCCCTCGGACAACCAGGCCGGAATGCTGCTGGCGACTGCACCGCGTTCGCGCACCGTCAATTCTAGCAATTGGTGGGTGGCCTCATGAATGATCAGCGGGCGTGCAAAGGTCTGGCTGGCGTCAACAACCAGGGAGTCATTGCTCCGGTCATAATAAGCCGCGCGATTTTGTTGCAGCTTGGGGAAGGACTTGGAATCGAAGTGAATTCGAGCTTTCAGCGGCTCTTCGAATTCAAAGAGACGCAGTGATTCCTGCAGCTCTAGGTAGTACTGCTGATAAAAGCGTTCCAAGTCCAGGGTCGCGTTCACGGCATCGGCCATGGGCAAATTCGAACGCATCGAATAGTGGCTTGAGTTGAACTCCCAGGCTTGATTCCAGTCCTTGCTGCGTTCGAGGACTTCGCTCCAGCGGTACCAGCGCCCGGCCACCATGGCGCGATAACTTGTGTCTTGCTTGCGATGCTCGAGGGCTTCGTGTGCCTGCTCATTATCCGGATCGAGGTTGAGCACGATCAGCATCATCAAGCGTGCTTCTGCAACCAAGCCCGAAGTCATGCAGTAGCGCGCCAGATCCAAAAAAGCGCCTGTGCTGGAGCTTGGCAGGCGCAGGTGTTGCTCCAAGAAAAGGGCACGCTTGCGTTGCAGGGAATCGACGCTCTCTACCTCCGACATGTCGATTTCTTTTTCGCGGTTGTTGATGCGAATCACGAGGCTTTGTCTGTCCTCGTACAGCACAAAACCCTCCAGGCTCTGCCCGTTCTTTAAGTGCACCCGGTCCGGCGGATCGGGGGCGAGTGCCGAGTTGAATAAAGCTCCCGCAGCCGGTGGCTCAAAAGTTGGAATTGAAACTGGAGTCGCAGATGCTGCGGCAACTGAGCTCGAAGCAGCTAGGAACGAGAACACACAGGCGGCAAGCTGGCTGATGTTGCGTGCACGATTCATATGTGTCCTTTCCCCGCGACGGCAATGGGTGCGATTCGGTCGGGTCGGCAGAAATTCGCTCGAATGTGCAGTTGCAGCCTAGCCGAGTTTGCCACAGCTCAAGCGGTGCTGTGACTCACGTGCCGTTTTATGCCTAGTGGCCCTGTCTAGTGGCCTTTTCCACAGGTTCTAGTACCGGCGCAATGTGGACTCTACGGGCTTTTAGAACAAAACCATTTGCAGCCGGTGACGAAAGTCTTCGACTAACTCGTGCTCTTCGCCAAGCAGTTCGAAGGCCTGCAGCATCGACTTGCGGGCAGCCTGTGAGTCGAACTCGCGATCGATGACGACCACGTGCAACAGCTCGCCAAGACCGCCCTCGTAATCTGAATTGGCGAGCAGGGCCTGGCCCAGCTTGATTCGCAGGGCGAGATCATTGGGGGCCGCGTTCGCTTGCCTGCGCAACTCTTCAACATCACCGGCTTCACGCTTCAATTTCAGGGCGGTCCGCACGCGCTCCAGTTCGGGGTCGTCGTCATCCGCAAGCTCGGCGATTGCGGCCTCCGCGTCATCGCTACGACCGTCGTTCAGGAGCAGCGTCGCCAGTTGAATGCGCGCCGGTTTGTGGTCCGGGTCCGACGCTACGAATTCCTGCAACAAAGCGATCGCACCGGCGCGGTCGCCGGCGGCTTCCAATTCTGCGCTGCGCTCCAAATTCGGATTGCCTTTCACCGGCGCGACTTTGTCGAGAAATTCGCGCACTTCGGCTTCGGACTTGATTCCCGTGAAGCCGTCCACCACGCCCCCTTGGTCGAAGCAAAGAACCATGGGGATTCCCTGAACTTGAAACATCGAGGCCAACTCAGGGTTTTGGTCGGTGTCGATCTTCGCCAACAAAAAGCGACCGTCACCTTCCTCGGCGAGCTTTTCGAGGATCGGTCCCAACGTTTTGCAGGGTCCGCACCAAGGT
>JAJDES010000152.1 GCA_029259675.1 Planctomycetota bacterium | reverse complement strand
CAGGGCCACGCGCTGTTGCTCACCGCCGGATAAGTCGCAGCAACGTTGAAACATCAATTGTTCGATTCCCAGAGCCTGAAGGATGCCATGGACTCGTTCGAGGTCGGCGCGTCCCGGCCACAGCATCGAACGCATGGATTCGAACCCGTTTCGAGTGCCCAACTTTCCGGCGATCACGTTTTGGGAAACGCGCAAATTGGGGACCAAGCTGTGGTCCTGATGCACGAACCCGATGGAAGCACGGGCGCGACGCAGCTCGCGAGCATTCATGCTGCGCAGTGGGCGACCCTGAAAGTAGGCCTCGCCCCCCGTTGCGGGCAGCGACGCATTCAGCAGTCGGAGCAGTGTGGACTTTCCGGCTCCGCTGGGGCCGACCAAGGCCACGCTTTGGCCGTGTTGAAACTCAAGGTCAAGCGGCCCCAGGGCCACCCGTCCGTCGTACTCGACGCGAGCGCCATGCAATGCAAAGGTGGTTGATACCTTGGGGCTCATCGCTGGTGACTGCCGGGACTCCTAGCGCAGGAAATTCAACTCTCGGGCCAATTCTTCAATGGCGGCAAAGTCGGCGTTGCTGGCCGAGATCAGGCCCTCGGGTCGATCGATGGCTTCCAGTAATGTCCTGTCGCTCATTTCGATCAGTGCCCTTTGCAAATTGGCGATCATGTCGGCATCGAAGCGAGAGTTCAGGTCCGGGTGCGCGCTCCAGTTGTAGTCGGCATACTCAGGCGTGGTCCAAACGACTTGCACCTTGTCGGGATCGATGGAGCCCTCAGCGATCAAACGGTCATAGGTTCGGAAATTGAGTGCGCCCGCAGCAAAGACGCCGGAGGCGACCAACTCCGCGGTCTTGTCATGACTGCCTGAGTAGTGGTTGGCTTTGCCGAAAAATTCTTCGGGCGAGCGACCCGTTGCGGTGCGGATGAAGTATTCGGGCATCAGTCGGCCGGAGGTGGATGCATCGGCACCAAAGGTGAAGCTGCGACCCTCGAGCTCCATGGGGAAGAACTCTCCGGGGCTGATGCCCGTGGCGCTACCGGCTATGAAGTAACTGCGGAACTTGGGGTCGACGGCGCCCTGGGCAATGGCTTTGGATCCGGGGATTGCGGCCCGCGCTTGGACTCCGGTCAAGCCTCCGAACCAGGCCAAAAGCACATCGCCGTTTTTGAAGGCTTCAACCGATGCTTGGTAGCTGGTGGTGGGGAAGTAGCGCACCGGCACGCCAAGCTTTTCGGTCAGGTATTTAGCTACGGGGTCGAAGCGTTCCTTTAAGAGAGTCGGGTCGTCG
Source organism: Planctomycetota bacterium (assembly GCA_029259675.1). Lineage (GTDB taxonomy): Bacteria > Planctomycetota > UBA1135 > UBA1135 > JAJDES01. Next base: position 7,147 of record JAJDES010000152.1, on the reverse strand, counting down.
TCGGGAATGGCGGTGAAGACGAGCTCGGGCGCGGCATCGTGGGTCTGGGTCTTGCCGCAGGCACCAACAAGCAGCAAACCGAGGATCCACAGCGGCGCTCGGACGCGAAAGAGTTGCACAAATTGAAACTTCAAGCGAGTGGATCCATTCGGCGTAACCTAAGGGCCGGTTGTTGGCGGGTGGGCACTGCGAATGGGAATATTCCTGGTGCTGCCATTTCCTGCCGACGTTGCTGGGCGACGTTGCTGGGCGACCAGCTCGGGCGCGGAGTATATCAGTCTCCCCGGCGAGGTCTGCCAATGAGACTTGCCCGTAAGGCCGGATAGCGAGATCTGATTGCAGAGCTAGATTCTGGGGACCCGAGGCAGCCTGGCTGTTGAGTGAAATCAAAAATCAGCGTCGTGAATGAGAGCCCTTGGTTTCGACGCTAAACTGCATCGCGCGGGCGACGAGCGGATCCCCATGTTTTTCGGTTCGAGTTTTGGACAAGTAAGCAAGTGCAAATGAGCAAACCTCTCCTAAGTCGAAACAAGCGCGCGTGGTTGGCAATGGGGCTACTGTTGGCAGCCTTCGTGGGGTGCAAGAGTGAGCCGCAACCTAGAAGCGAGCGCTGGGAACAGCTGAAGCAGGAAATTCGCGACTCGTTCCCAAACGTTCAAGCCTGGACAGTCGAGGAGCTCAAGAACGAACTGGATCGTGGAGGCCGACCGCTACTCTTGGATGTTCGCAGCCGGGACGAATTTGAAGTGAGCCATTTGCGGGGCGCGCAATGGGCACCGGACGTGAGCGCGGCGACTCAAATCCTCGATCAGTACCAAGGGCAGGCGCCCTGCATCGTTTATTGCTCCGTGGGCTATCGCTCGGCACGGCTGGCGGACGAACTCAGTCAATCGGGTCGCGAGAATGTGCTCAACTTGGAAGGGTCTATCTTTGAGTGGGCCAATGCGGGCTATGCCGTTGTACGTGGAACGGCTGAGGTGGACGAAGTGCATCCCTACGATAGGGATTGGGGCGAATTGCTGGAGCGCGAGTTGTGGAGTTCGCTGGAACCGAGCGGAGCTGGCGAGCAGTGAATTATTGGCCTTGGCTGCTCGGCATCTCGGTTGCCTTCGCGCTCTTTGAGCGCCTGCGCCCTGCTCGACCGGGACAACCCAGCTTGCGACCTCAATTGCTCAACGATTTGTTCTACGTGGCCTTCAACGGGCATTTCTATGCGCTATTGTTCGGTGCGTGGATCGCGGGTGTCGCCAGTTGGACACAAGCAAACGTTTTGCCGCTACTTGGGTATGACTCCGGCAGCAACCTTCTTAGCGGTCGCGCTTTTGGTATTCAGTTCGTCATTTACCTGATCGGTGCCGATTTCTTGCAGTGGTTGGTCCACAACCTTTTGCATCGCGTGCCCTGGTTGTGGACTTTTCATAAGGTGCATCATTCTGCTTCACGCATGGATTGGGCCGTGAACTTTCGCTTCCATTGGATGGAGCTCATCGTCTATCGCACGCTCTTGTATTTGCCCCTGGTCTTCCTTGGAGGCGACCCGGATGCTCTATTTGCAGCAGCCGTCTTCGCCACATGTTGGGGACACTTCAATCACTCGAATCTCGACCTGGGGCTAGGGCCGCTGGGTTATGTGTTCAATAGTCCGCGCATGCACATGTGGCACCACGACACTTCGGCAGAGGGCGGAGTATCGAAGAACTATGGAATCGTCTTTTCACTCTGGGACTACCTCTTTGGGACCGCCTATTGGCCGCGGGAACGCGCACCAAAACGACTCGGATACCCGGGCGATGCTGAGATGCCGCAGCAAATCTGGCGCCAATTGACCTTTCCCTTCGCGCGCAAAGCCTTGAAGAGCTAACAGCCGAGCCCGATGCAGCACGCTTCCATTAATGGGGAATCACGGAGATTGGGCTGGGGCTTGAGCGCGATTCAGGTGACGGCCATCGTGGCTTGGCTCGCTTGGTTCCCGTACGGCTGTCAAGGTGAGAGTGATGAACCTGAGGCCGCGGACCTGGCCCGCAACAATGAGCCAAGGGGTGCGGAGCGCTCTCGCCCGGGGTTGCAGCCCGATGCCAGGGATGAGCCAGGCAATTGGCGCCGCTTGCCCGCGGATCGCGGCCGCCCGGAAACGCAATTGTCGGACGAATTGGAGGCTCTGAATGCCATCGGTTACGCCCAGGGAAGCGAACCCGCACCGCAATGGAAGGGCGTTGCGCAGTTTGATGCCGGCCGCAGTCAAGCCGGGTTGAATTTGTACAGCTCGGGACACGCTACGGAAGCCGTCTTGATGGATATGGCAGGCAACGAACTGCATCGTTGGGCCAAACCATTCGACGAAGTCTTTCCTTCACATTCGTCCAGGCGCAACCATCCCGGCCGCCAATTTTGGAGGCGCGTGCACCTCTTCGCAAACGGCGATTTGCTGGCCATCGCCGAGGGCATCGGGCTGCTGAAATTGGACCGGCATTCGAATGTGTTGTGGGGCGTGGCCAACGGTGCGCATCACGATTTGCAAGTGTTGCCCAACGGTGAAATCTTGCTGCTTACGCGCGAAGCTCGTTTGCGCCCCGTAGCTCACCCGGGCAAGCCGATTCTCGAAGACTTTTTCGTGCGGCTCGACGCGGACGGCGCGCAGCTGCAAAAAGTGTCTTTGTTCCAAGCCTTGGAGCGTTCAGCCTTCCGCTCTTTGTGGCGCTCGGCCCCCAAGCAGCACGGCGATATTTTTCACACGAACAGTCTCAGTTTATTGGATGGTAGCTATGTAGGTTTGGGCGATGCTTTTCGTGCGGGCAATCTGCTCTGCTCCATGCGCGAATTGGATGCCATTTGCATTTTGGATGCCCAAAAAACGGAAGTGGTCTGGTTGCAGCAAGGCGACTACAAAAGTCAACACGACCCCAAAATGCTGCCGAATGGGAATCTAATGCTATTCGACAATCGCGGGCTCGCGCGTCATTCGCGCGTGTTCGAGTTCGACCTCAAGCGCCAGGAAGCGGTGTGGAGTTACCGCGGCGACGAGCGGGATCCCTTTTATTCAGCCACCTGTGGTGCGGCCCAGCGATTGTCGAATGGCAACACGCTGATCACAGAATCCGATGGTGGGCGCGCCTTTGAGGTCACGGCGGCGGGCGAAATCGTCTGGGAGTTTTGGAATCCCGAGCGGGCCGGCGCGGACGACGAATTCATCGCCGCCGTTTTTGAAATGCTGCGCTTCGAAGGAATGGCCGTGCCGAGTTGGGCGAAGGCGTCACAAGATTCGGGTCGATGAGCTTGGGGCCGGGGGCCCGGACGGCCATGCCAAAGACCCAAGGAGTGGAAACCACTGCAACTCAATCTCCGGGCGCATGTTGTGAGCCTCGCTGCTTTCGCAATGCAGTGGGCCGCCCGGAGGCATCGAAGCGGCGATAGAGAACCAAAACCAATCCGGGCGGAAAGCCGTCGCTCTTGAGCAGGGGGATCACTTGCTTGTACTGCGGATCGCCGCCCCGGGCAGCATTGGAGCTCTTCGGGTGAATGTAGGCGTAGGAGTATGTGGGCTTGTACTTGTCAAACAGCTGTACGGGCGCCTTGTAATCGTGTCCGGGCGTTCCCAAGCGCTCGATTTCGGGAGCACTGGTTGCCACATCGCGATTCACTAAGCCGTACTGGTCGTAAATGATGAGGTCGCTGTAGTAACCGACGCCGCCGATGGTGGAGCGCACCAAGGACTCGCCGGCTTTTGTGTGCAGACCCAAGGCGCGCCCCAAGCGTGCCCAACTCTTGGCGCGATCGCGCATCCCGGCCCATGTGTCGTATTCGCTCTGATACGACTGGCGCCAGTGGTGATGGAACTTCTTGCGCCAGTCGAGGGGCGTGAGGTGATGGTTGAAGGCCGCCGGTAGATTCAAGCCGACCAAGAGTAGGATGGCGAATAATGGTGCTGCCCCAGTGGGAATCGATCGTGAATTTTTGTGCGGATGGGAAACTTGAGGGGCATGGTTTTGGCCCAGGACTCGGGCGGTGACCTCTCCGGCCAGCAGGGCCAAGAAGGCTCCGGCCGGGACGAAGAAGCGCGCGGTCGTCATGAAATCGCCACCGACCAAAATTCCGTAGAGGAAAGTGATCGCGACCAAGAAAGAAATGGAGAGCAAGGCGGGTTGCTTGTTCCGCAGGGCGTACCAGGTGCCCAAGACAAAGACGACGAAACTGGCGGGCACGGATAGAAAGTGGGTCAGCAAGTAGTCCAAGCCACGCTGCAGGCTCATGCTGGAGATCGCGACTTTGACGCGTGCCGTATTGGGCACCCAATCTCCGAAAGTGATCCAGCGCCACCAGGTGGAAAGCCCTAGGAAAAGTGCGCACGTCAAGGCGGTCAGAAAAGCGGCTCGCAGGAGTTTTAGGCGCGCACTCAAATTCAAGAGACCCTGCAGGAATAGCAAGCCAACCATGCTGCCAACCCAATACAGGCCATCGGCGCGCAGGGTCATCGCTATCACGGCGCAAGAGGATCCGGCCAAAACCTGTGGTTGACCGGCCTTGCCCAGTAGCAGGCAATAAGTTGCGAAAACCGCCAAGGCAAAGGGCATGGTCCCCAGGCCGCCGGTGCTCCAAACCAGGAACGGGGGCCAGGTAGCCAAGAAGAGCGCGGACATGGCCACAGCGAGTGTGGAGGATCCGAATTGCCTGCGTGCCTGTCGCAGCATTGACAGCAGCAGCACCAGCGCACAGCTGGAACTGATCACTCGCGACCAGATGACAGGATCTCCGTTCAACCACTCAACGACGGCAATGATCAGTACCCAGCCCAATTGAGTGAAGCCCTCCACGGCGGGTTGGGGCCCCAGGTTGTAGCGCAGGCCCTCACCGGCGGCGAAATGCTTCGAGTAGCGAAAGGCTATGAAGGCGTCGTCACAAACGAAGCTTTGTCGCCATACCAGGGCGGCAAAAAGCGCAATGGAAAGCCAAACCACAAGCCGCGACAAACTCCAGCTTGGAAGGGGCAGCGAGCCATGGGCAGGGGCGTTGCCGCTCGAGTCGGGCCCACTCGAGCCGAGCTCGGCAGGTGTCGATTCTGATCGTTGAGCTTCCAAAAATGATGAACCGGGTAGGTGAACCGGGTGAGCGGGGTCGTGTGGATGAATTTGGCGCGCAATCCCGATTTGGCGTGGGAGCGGACCGATCTGGCTTCGAGGTGGAATGGCAGGGTAAGCTCTGACATTCAGTCCCGGAAAAATAGTTTTGGGCCGGTGCCAAGATTTCCGGCACGCTTCAAAGCCCCGGGAATGACTATGGAATGCTCGCCATCATTTGCCCGAACCGTACTGCGAAACTCCGAGGTTGGATAGTGCCTTGAATCGTGCTGAGCTGAAATCGGAGCCGAACCGCGCAATTCCGATGGGGCGGGTAATTCCGCGGCGCAAAGCGAGAAAGTTCGCTTCGCAGCGGATGCACTTGCGAGCCTTGGCAATCAGCTTGTGCCAGGTTCTGGGGTTGGCGTTCGCGAGCAGTGCGTGTGCGCCGAACTCGGCCACCGAGCCCAATGTCATACTGATCGTAATCGACACCTTGCGCGCCGATCGGTTGCAGCAATACGGCTATGAACTGCCGACTGCACCGGGTCTTGAATGGGTTGCTGCCCGTTCGACTCGCTACGAAAACGCCTTCGCGCCCTCGACCTGGACGGTGCCCAGCACCGCTTCCTTGTTAAGTGGTGTGTGGCCCGCAAAGCACGGCGTGCACGATCGCAAATTGAAGTTGGCCGAGGGCTTCCCGACCGTGGCCGAAGTCTTGCGCGATCGCGGTTGGCAAACGGCAGCTTTTTCGCACAACGCGCACATTTCTCCAGGCGCCGGCTATGACCAAGGCTTTGACGTCTTCAGTGGACATCAAGGTGGCCCGGTGGGTTACTTGGACGTCTCAAAACTGCTGCCTGAAGTGAGGGCCTGGCACGATAATTTGGATCCTAGGCGACCCTTTTTTCTCTACCTGCAAGCCATGAATTGTCATGGTCCCTACCGAGTCCCCAGGCCGGATCGATCCGAGTTGTTGGGGCGCGAACCCGATACCAGTTATCAGTATCGGGGCCCGTTGCACGATGGAATCATGTGGCAACAGAAAACGCATCTGCGCGACAAGGTGTCGGGCTCGATGCAGCGCAGCTTGACCGAAAAGTACGACACAGCGGTGCGCTATACGACGAACCAGTTGGGTGAGCTTTTGGCGCAACTGGGGGAGGAAGTACTCGAAAACTCCCTCATTGTCATTACGGCTGACCATGGTGAGGAACTGTTCGATCGGGAGGGATTTGGGCACGTGCATTCGATGTTCAATGAAGTCCTGCGAGTGCCGCTCTTTGTTCATTTACCGGGGCAGCGCGCCGCCGGCCAAGCGGACGCTGTAGTGTCGCTTCTGGACGTGTTTCCCACGATTCTGAATGAGTTGGGAATCCCGTCGCCCGGTGATTTGCACGGGCAACCGTTGCCGGCAGCCTCGAAGCCGTCGGTTGGGGAGGATTTCTCCAAGCACCGGTCAGATGCGGAGCCTGGCGCCGGCGGCCGCGAACTGCTTATCGATGTGCGCTGGCCCAATTACGTGGTGGGGCGCGGGCTCATACGGGGGAACATGAAGTTCCTATTCTTGGGTGTCGACTACGACGGCAGCGGCAGCAAGACGTTTCTATTTGACCTCGATCAAGATCCAGGCGAACAGCACAATTTGGCCCAGGAACGGCCCGATCAAGTAAAGGACATGCGGCGACGAATGCGAACATTGATTGACGAACTCGAAGCGGAGTCCGCGCCCGCACCCACGCGCGAGGGAGGCGATCTTACCGACGAAACGCTGCGCGCCCTGGGCTACATAGAATAGGCGGAGCTACCTCGGGTGCTTGGATTCCGACGCTGAGGGAATATGTTTCGGCCAAAACCGTTTTGGAGCGCCGCGCTGCGAAGTCGCAAAAGGCAAGTTGTGACTGCGCATTTCGGCCTGCGCTCGCCACCTCGCAACGACGGGGCGTCTGTTCTAGGTTGGCGGCAAGTTAATGATGAGACTGCAGCAGGTTAACGCGCCTTCGGCTTTGGCTAATTCGTCGCAGGGCACGCTGCGCACGCCATAACCCGCTTGAGCCAACAGTTGCTCCGTTGCGGGATAGCTTTGCGAGCACAGG
>JAJDES010000151.1 GCA_029259675.1 Planctomycetota bacterium | reverse complement strand
GGCCTTGATACGCGGAGCTCACTTCCATTTGAAGGGAGAGCGCGAACCAGCTGGAGATATTGAGAACCGCGTCGGAACCGCAACGCGCAAGATTCTCGAGCGTGCGAGCGCGGAAAACAGACCGACCTCGCGCGTCGCTTTGGAAGAGGCGGATCGGATTTTGGATGAGCGGCGCGGGGGTGAATTGCTCTTCCCCGTTCCATCCTGATTCTTCAGCACCCGCGCTCAAGGCTCGGGACCCGCCAGGCTCGAGCCAATTGGAGCGTGTAAATTCGCTGCATAGGCCCCTAATGGACCCGGATAGGCCGTGGACCCCGCGTTGGTGCGCGAATGCAAGTGGGGGGCTTAAACTGGCGCAGCGCCGCAATTCCCGGCTCTAGCGGGGACACAATCGGTGGGGCATCGGCTTGCGTTTCGGAACATCGCGGCAAGCTGTCGGGCGACCACGGGTTGAGTTCCTCGGCTCACGTCTTAGTCTGGTTTTCGAAGGGTGTACCGATTTTGATGCAACAACACGCGCGACAACAAGTAATCCGGTTCGGGCTGGATCGGGCCTTGGCGCTCCTGGCGCTTTGGAGCGCCAGTCTATTGATGCTTTCGACTCGCTCCCAAGCGGGGCCCGGCCTCCACGCCACATGCGGACTTGCCGCAAGCAGTGCGGACAGCCGTGTCGAAGGCGAGGCCGCCGGTTTCGGGGAAACGGATGAAGTGGCGGTTGAAGCCAAGGTGTCGCAGCCGTCATCCGTCAAAGAACCCCTGCGCCTCGAGCGTGGCGAAAACCGCCAAAGCATTCTCGTGCCGCGCGACGAAGAATTGGTCTACGACGTGCATGTCGGTTGGGGCATCATTGGAGCGGCCCTGGGAACGGTGACGATGAGTTCCGGGGTCGAGCGCTATCGCCCCAATCTGCTCCTGCCCCAGCCCGGAGATAAGGAGGCGGGGGAACGCTACACCTGCTGGATGAAGGCCCACGCCTACGGCAAGCACTTGCTGTACACCATGGATGCCACGCTCGAGTCGCGCATCCAACCCCAGGAATGGCCGCGCGTGGTCTACCGCAGCACGCAATCGGGTTCGGAAAACCGTCGGCGCGAACTATTGGTCGGCAAGAAGAAGGATGGTATCTGGGCCAGCTATCGAAAGGACACCAGTCGCGGCGCTCCCTCCGGAACGCGAATTTGGCGCGAGCCGGTGGAAAAGGAAGTGCCCGAGGACGCCGTGGACATGATCTCCGCCGTGTACCTGGCGCGAACGGCGATCGCGGATGGCCTTTCCGAAGTGAGGTTTCCGCTGATCGACAAGCTGGACCTGTGGAATATGACGATTAAGCGTGGTGAAGCCTCAATCCAGGAGACCCCGCTGGGCAAGTTTCGCGTCGTTCAGGTACTGATCGACCCGAAGCCCTTTGTTGGCGAAGACGTGGACGAGGAAAGGGTCGAGCGCTTTGAGGGCCTATTCGGTTTGCAGGGCCAAGTCGGCATTTGGATGCACGAGGGGACCGGAGTGCCCGTGCGCATTCAGGGCATTTTGCCCGTTGGAGTGCTCGAGCTTGAAGTGGACATCACCTTGACCAAGTACAAGGGGACGCCCGAGGCCTTTGTTCCCGAATCGGAATCGGGCAGCGACGGCTAGCTGCCCTTGTTCGTGCTGCGCAGGCTCAACGGACATCAACCCGAGCAATAGGCCCGATCCTGTGCCCGCGTTGAATTAGGCAACGCGCCTCTGTTTTTCGTCATGCGGCGGAATGATACGGCGACCTCGGGCAGGCCTTGGGTTGCCTCGCAACTCAGCCACGACGGAAATGGACGGTCCGGGGCGGGTTCGTAGCTGCGTGCGGGTTTATTGGGCGGCTGTACCTGTTCGCAGGGGCAATTCGACGATGGTCGCTCGGCCCAAGCCGCCTTCCAGCTCAAGCACGGTGCCGGGCTCCTGGTGGCGGCGCTTGACGTAGGCCAAAATCAGGCCCTTGTCGAGTGCGAAGGAGTAGGCCCAGGACGTGACGATGCCCAGTTTGCGCAGCTCGCCGTTTTCTTCGATGCACAACTCGGTGCCGGGGGGCACCGGGTCATCGTGATCCATACTTAGGGCCATCATGCGTTTGTTGAGCCCGCCGTACGTGTCGATCTTGGCGACGACTTCCTGTCCGATGTAGCAACCTTTTTCGAGGCTGAAGGCCGCTTCAAGTCGAGCTTCCTGGGGATAAACCGCGTCGCTTACATCCACGCCGGGCTGGGCGTGACCCGCTTCACAGCGCAAGCTATCGGCCACCACCAAGCCGGAGGGAACGGCGCCGGCTGCCAACAGTTTGTTCCAAAGGGCCGTTGCGAAGGGACCGGCATCGACGCGGTAACCGGGGGACCCGGCCACGATCATGGCTTGCAGGGCAACTTGCGAGGGACCTGACTCTGCGAGGCCGTCGATTTCAATGAGTGCCTCTTGGCGATCCGCAAGGTCGACTTCCTTGCCAAGCGCTTTAGCAAGGACTTGCTCGGTCTTGGGTCCGCACAAATCGAGCGGCGCATGCTCGGCGGAGACATCCTCGAGGGTGACGTCCTCGGTGAACAGGTACATGTCGAGGGCTTGCAGCAAAGCGCTCGCTTCACCCGGGGAGGTGGAGAGTTCGATGCAATCTTCGCGCACCCACAAATCAAAATCGAAACGAACCTTGCCCTGGGCGGTCAGCAATAGCGTGCGGTTGCCTTGGCCGGGTTGGAGCTTGCGCACATCGTTGGCAAGCAAGTGATGCAGGAATTCGGCGCGCTCGCCGCCGCGCACGCGCAGCAATCCGCGCGAACTGGAATCGAACAGTGCACAGTTCTCCAATGCGGCGGTGTACTCGGCCGGAACATCGCCGTAGGTCAGCAGGTTGGCACTTTCGCCCTCGCCCACCAGGCGTGCGCCGGCGGAGCGATGGACATCCAATAGGGGTGAGGATTGCATCAAGAAGGGAACTGACGGGTTGCGTAGATAGGGGGCTGGAAACTTCGCGAGGGAGCGGGAGGGGAGGCCGCCGGCGGTAATCGGGGCCATCAACAAGGTCATGTTCCGGGGGCGGATGCCCATCCCTACGAACACCTGCGTACGGTCTCTGAGCGCTGCGGGCGCTCGGAACCGACCCTTCCGCATGCCGGCGTTCGAATCGAGCCCGAAGGCTCGGACGCGCAGGGCCTCAATCGCTCTCTCGATTGCGCGCATGGTAGCGACCGATGAGTGCTTGGGGCGATATGAGCTGTTGATTGCCCAGCCGAAGGTTAGAGGTTCGTGCCGATCCTCCCGCGCTCGCACTCCAGCACTTGGCCCGCCTGCGCTCAGATTGCGAGATCGACCCTGTGCTGGCAGGGCCCGCGACTTCGTCGTCGGGACGCCCCAAGGTGTTTTCTGTAAAGAGCTTGCGGCGTGTGGGGAGTTTGATCGGCGGGGCCGAACGGGGCCCCGAGTCAAGCGGCGCGGGCGGCTCCCGAGGCGAACGAAGAGAAGGGTTCGAAAGCCGGCGGGCAAGCGGGCATGGAGCAGGAAATTCGGCTGTCGGTCGGAGTCGTCCTCGATCCACGGGCCTCATTCCCTCCCGAATGAGCGATTTGAGATCGCAGCGGAGGAACACGAAACCCGGCGCGGGGGAGGCCGGCTGCTTGACTACCCAATGGCAGGCGTCAAACTGCTGGCCCGTTTTATGCCGGGTCGCGCCGGTTGGCTCCGAAGGCAACCCGGCGCGCGCAACGCTTTCTTAGAGCGCGTCCATTCCGATGCCCCATTTTCGCAGTTTTTGGTCTGCACAGCCCATGCACGACATTCGTCGCAACGTCGCACTTCTGCTGGGATCCGCGCTGGTTCTAGTCGGTTGTGATTTTCAGTTTGAAGGTCAACGACCGAGTCTGCGCTTCGGCCTCAATTCCAACATCCTCGCCAACGAGGACAGTGGGGTTTACGCCGCGGAACTTGCCCAAGATCCGAACGCCCAAGCTCAAATTCGTGGCGCGCTTGAGATGCTATTCGGCACCCCGGATGCACCGTCCTTCGCTCGGCCCGAAGAATGGATCGACGATGAGTACGATCCGAATTACGCGGGCTATTACGAGATTTCGGACGCGGCTTTCGAAGCCATCATGGCCCAAAACGAGCAGCTTTTTGCGCCCGAGCTTGAGGCCATTGCGCGCGGCAACTTTGCTGACGTGCGCGTTCAGCGCGAAGCCTTGGACCTGCGCGATTACTGGTCGGGCATCATGGCCGAATACGAGGAGTTGCAGGCTGGGCTGGAAAGCGGTGACAGCACGGAATCGGAGCTGGCCGAGTTCGTAGCTGCGATCCAAGAAGAGGCACCGGCGGCCTTTATTGAGTGGTATCCCTCACTGCGTGAATCGGCTGAGCTATACCGCCAACAGTGCTTGCACTGCCACGGCGTAGAAGGCGGCGGAGATGGAACCACAGCGCCCTTCCTCAATCCCAGGCCGCGCGATTATCGGCCGGGGATCTTTAAGTTCACTTCGCTCGACAATAAGTCGCGGCCGCGGCGCGAGGACCTGTATCGGGTTCTTACCGATGGGATTTACCCCACGGCCATGCCCAGCTTCCGACGCTTCTCCAACGCGCAATTGAACGGACTGGTGGACTATGTCCGCCTGCTTTCGATTCGCGGCGAGACGGAGATTCTGCTTGCCGTCGAATTCGCCGACAACGTCGATGAGGGCTTGCCCATGGAGCTCATCCAGTCGACGTACTTGGACGTTTGGGAAAAGTGGGACGCCGCCGCTGACGAGTACATCTTCTTTGACGGAGAGGTGCCCGAGTCCACGCCGGAAGCGATTGCCCACGGCCGCGAACTCTATATGGACGCCAAGTCCGCCAACTGCGTTTCGTGCCACGGTGAGAACGGGCGCGGCGACGGACCCTCCGCCTTCGAAATGGATGCCGACGGCAACGAAGTTCGCGTCAAGGACGATTGGGGCAATGAAATCGCACCGCGCGATTTGAATCGCGGGCTCTTCCGCTTCGGTCGCCGCCCGATCGATATCTATCGTCGCATTTATGCCGGCATCAACGGCACGCCCATGCCCTCCCACGCTTCGATGAAGGATTCCGAAGGCGAGCGCTTGCTCTCCGACCAGGATCTGTGGGACATCGTCCACTACGTGCGCTCGGTCTCAGTCAAAGAAGCTTCCGAGGGCTGACCGAATCAGACTCCGACTCGGTTTGCACGATCCGTGCGAGCCGAGTTTCCCTAATCGAAGCGCCAGATGAACGCATAGGCGCTTCGTTCCCTTGCAACTGCCGATCGAATTCAAAACCTCCAGCTTGGAAACCCAGCGCGAGTTTCTTTCAAACCCCCGCTGCCGGCTTCTAACCATCCTTCGCTAGAGATCGCATGCGCCTTCTAACCACACTGCTCTTCTTGGCTGTGCCCATCTTGGGAGTCTGGTCCTTCTGGATCGCCGACTCCTACGGTTGGTGGTTCCCCGAAAACGTTTCGACCTACGGGGACAAAACGGACTCCTTGTTCAACATGATCACCTACATGGTGGGGATCACTTTCGTGTTGACCGAGGTTTGTCTTGGTTGGTTCATCTTCCGCTATTCGCGCAAGGGGCAAACCAAGGCTGTCTTCAGCCACGGCAATCACAAGTTGGAGATGGTTTGGACAGCAATTCCAGCCCTAATGCTCCTCTTGGTGGCTTTCTCTCAGATGTCGATCTGGGCCGAAATCAAGTTCAGCACGGGTTTCCCGGACGACAACGGTTACAGCGTTGAAGAGCCGCTCGCAGAGGTTTACGCCAGCCAATTTGATTGGCGCGTGCGCTACCCCGATGAGGACGGAAACTTCAACGGCGCCGACATTGTGGAAACGCCGTTCGAGTTTGTGGTTCCGGTGGACACCAACGTGGTCTTCCACCTCAAGTCGCGCGACGTCTTGCACAGCTTCTTCGTACCGATGTTTCGTTTGAAGCAAGACGCGGTACCGGGCATGACCATTCCGGTCTGGTTCAACGCAAGGGAAGTCGGCGAGTACGAACTGATCTGCGCCGAACTGTGCGGTTGGGGTCACTACAAAATGGCGGGCATGGTCAAGGTTTTGGAACAAGCGGACTACAAGGAGTGGCTCGAAACAAAGCGTCAAGAGCTCTACGCCAACGGATCAGAAGAGTTGCTCGCTGACGGCGACGACGGTTACGAGGAGGATTACGAGTGAGTGCATCCAGCAGCGCCCCGGCCCATGCCCTGGGACTTGATGAGGCCGGAACCGTTCGCGTAAGTCACGAGCACCACGAGCTCGGATTTATCCGCAAGTACATTTTCTC
>JAJDES010000016.1 GCA_029259675.1 Planctomycetota bacterium | reverse complement strand
AGTGAGCGCGTCACCTTCGGGCGCGTAGCTGAGCTCGGGCATGATCTCCAAGGGAAATTTCCCAAGCAGCTCATAGCGAATAATCTGGAGCTCTTCGGAACTCGGCGGGCTCGCCTCGATTTCGCGTTTTAGCTCCTCCTTGACGTCTTCAAAGGCGGTCATGCGCTCGCCGGTGAGCTTGACGATCCAATAGTCGCCCATGGCAAAAATAGGTTCGGAAACGTCGCCGACCTTTAGCTCGCGAATGGCGTCCCGGAAGTCCGGTGAAAAGTTCTTGGGTGCATAGCCACCCGGCAATTCACCGCGCGTGCCCGCCAAAACTTCGTCCGTATTCAGTCGCTGCGCCAGTTCCCCAAAGTCTTCCCCCGCTTGGGCGCGTTCTTGGATGGGTAGCAGGGACTTGCGCAGGTTTTCCCGCGCTTCTTGATAGGCGCGAACGGTATCGCGACGGTTGCCCCCGCGTGCGGCCGCAGGTGGTTGAAACTTGAACCGAATGGCGAGCAAGTCGAGCGTGCGACCCTTCTCGCCATAGTTCATTTCCCACGCGGTGCGCAGTTGTTCTTCCGTGATTCTGCGCTCTCGAATGGCCAATGCCGTGGTGTTCAGCATCAACTCATTCTCGATCAACTGAGTGCGGTAGTAAGCTCCTTCGTTGCGGTTGTCCTTCGTCAGCTCATCTACCCATTTGGTGCGATCTCCGCCGTACACCACATCGATGCGCCGCTGAATTTGTTCGTCGAGGAATTCGCGCACTTCTTGCCGCGTAACTTGCACTCCCAATTTGGCTGTCTCGCGGGCTAGCAACCAACACTCTTGGTAGTAGCTGGCCAGGTGTTCACCGCGCAAACGAATCAGCCAATCGAGGTAAACCTCAGCACGGATTTGGTGACCGTCAATCGTGAGGACATCGCCGCTGGGGATGGGGGCCTGGCCCATTTCTTGGGGCGCGGGTGAGACGGAGAGGGCGGCGGTCAGGAACAGGGTTCTAAGTAACATCGTGCTTGGCATCAGATAGATGTGAGAGGGAGGGCTTGGGAGCCCGGCCCTGAGCATACGTTTCGCGGCCCAGGTGCATCGACCGCGACTTTTTCGGAGCCAATCTTCAGGATTGGCTGTGGGATCTGAAAGTTCTGTATTTGTTAGCAAATGGAGCTTTTACAGGCATCTTGGATCGATTCGTTCCCCTTGGGGAGATTCTTCGCTGCTTTTCGAATCGCACTTGGGTGGAACCTGGTAGTGCCAGGTCGAGACCTATATGAGGGATAAAGCGATCGCTGGACGCCTAAATACGGGCATTTCGGCAAGAGCATAGAACTGGCCTTGGATTGATTCAGGACCCGACCGCAACACACGAGCCGCAACACCCGAGGAGACATGGACGAACGGATCCAGATCGGTGGAAAGTGCGAACCCTTAACCATTGAGCGAGAGCGCTCAAGTCGCCGAAGGTGCCTCCTCACCAATCTGCGGCCGGAAAGGGGACTCTCGCGCATGCTGTGTGAAGAGTTGGCCAAGGAAATGCCCGAATTCGAATTTGTCTTGGCCGACGATGGACCGGTGGATTCCATTTGGGTGTGCGGTTACGAGGCCTCCCAACTGGATTGCGTGCGCGCCCTGCGCGACCAACATCCCGAGTGCGTTTTGTTGGTCACCGGCAGCGGGGGGCATTGGTTGGCCGAGGTTGCGGAGCTCGGGGCTGATTTTGCATTCGAATGGCCGCTCTCCTTCGACAGTTTGGGAAGCTTGCTGAATTGCGGTCGCGACCAGTAATAAGCCCTAACGAGCGCGATTGGGCCCAGCGGGGATGCAACCAGCCGCTGTCCGCACGAGCGATTCTCGGCAGGTTCTGTGGTTGTGCGGCAATTGAAAAGCGGCGGGGGCCATGCTCGCAACCGAAACCCTGAGCAATACCGTCCCGATGGATTGAGGCAAGCGTGCGAGCCGTGTGTGCGGGGCGTAACGCATTGAAGGATTCGGAGCGGCGTCGATTCGGCGTGAAAGACTCTTCTGTGCTTCCCGGGCGGAGCCAGCGCAGGTCGTGTTCACGGGGCTCGGTTGCTCGGGCATGACAGTTCCTACAACAGGGGCCGCAGGCTTTCGCTACCCTGCCCGTCCCAGGGACCGGCCTCCGCTCGCATTTGTCTATGTCCACCAGCTTTCTTCAAGACGCCGTGTTGTTCGATTTGGACGGGACCTTGGTTGCAACCGATCGTTTTTGGGTTGCGGCGGCGAGGGCCGGTTGCCGTGAGGCTTTTGCTGAGCTGGGGCTCGAACGTCCAATACCCTCGGCAGAAGAGTGGCTCTTTTTGGTGGGTGGCGAATTGTCCGCAGGTATTCGCAGCCTTTTTCCAGACTTGGATTCCGCGGCGACCGAGTTGATTACTCGTCGCTGCGTTGAGCAGGAAGAGAGTGCTTTGCGAGCGGGCGGCGCCGCGCTGTATCCGGGCGTTAGCGAAGTGTTGAGCGACTTGAAAGCGTGTGGTGTGAAGCTTGGCATCGCCAGCAACTGCAGCCAGTCCTACCTGGATCACATGTTGAAGGACCTCGGGCTGGAGCGCTGGGTGGATGAGGCCCGTTGTCTCGACAGTCCGGGAATCTCGAGCAAGAGCGACATGTTGGCCGAGCTCCTGTGGAGCTTCGAAACGCGCTCCGCAGTGATGGTGGGGGACCGCGCCAGCGATTGGCGAGCTTCCGTTGACAACGGCTTGCCCCATGTTCATCTCACCGGTGGATTCGCCACACCCCTCGAGGAAGTTCCTGCCCAGGCCAGTTTGCCCGATATCTCGGCCTTGCCCGCCTTGCTGGAGCGGCGGGCTCAGGACTTGGATAAGCTGCTCACAGATCTGGGGGCGCTGCCCTCGGGGCCGCCGTTGACCAAGGGCAACGGCGGCGGCTGCTTGGCCGGCAAATCCCTGCTGGGACAAGACTTGGTGGCGCGACTCAAAGCGCGCGGCAGAAACGCGGCCACGCTCGAGTTGGCTCGATTTGAGCCTTCCAACCACGCTGCGGGCCGCAGCGCCCCGCTCGGTGCGGATCCATTCGCCGAATTGGACCTGGCTCTCCTGTTGGGCGAGATATTGCGCCCGGGGGCGCGCCGCAGGGGTTGTGAGTTGGACGCTCCCGATGGGGGCGCGCGCATTGAGCTGGAAGCCGGGCAGGACCTGATCTTGATAGGCACACCCCTGATCGATCCGCGCCTGGCGACCCACCTGGATCGATTGGTGCAGCTTGAGGTGAGCGAGGACTTGCGCCTGGCTAGGCTCCTGGCCAGGGATGTGCCCGTTGAAGGACCCCAGGCGTTGCAGCGGGCTCGATCGGAAACCCTGCCCGAGGAACGGCGACTCTTCGAGCGCTATCCACCCGGCGAACGGGCGGATTTGATTGTGGACGGCGAAAACCCGCTCTATTTGAGTTCTTCGAGCCGCGGGCCCACTTGATTGTTTGGCGCCCCAGGGCCTATGCTACGGGATCCCGCGCGACACATCGAACTCCCTGAGACCCCGTTACCGAGCTGCTTGGATGCAGCGGATTTGACGGCAAATCGATCGGGAGGCTCCCGTTCAAGACCCGTATCTGGCTCCCAATCTGGATCAATGATATCTGGCTGCAATGAGTGCCAGCCTGAATCAAGCGCGAACGTCATCTAGACCGCGGCCGTCCAAGCGCCGCCCCTCGCAATCGCCCCATGGAATCGACCCTTCCCCAGCGCCTACAGACTTCCGTTTCGGGCTCATTCCACAAAACGGCTCTGCTTCAAAAGCGCGTGCGCGAATTGATTCGCGGCGCAGCGCCCCTGATCGAAACGCGCGAGCAAAACCCGATCAAGATCGCATTTCTCGAGATGGAGCGCGGCCTGATCGAATTGATCCCCGAAGAGGATTCGCCGACGATCTGAAGCGTCACTTGCCGGTGAAGTTTCTCCTACCCGCCCGAGCTTTCCTGGCGGGTAGCTTGTTGTTGGCGCTGGCTTCCTGCGCGCCACCCGCCGATCGACTGATCGTTTGGATCGAGGTCGACACCCTGCGCGCGGATGCGCTCGGTTGCTACGGCAATGAAAGCGTCGGCGCAGGGCAAGCTCTGCCCAGTCCGCACATCGATCGATTGGCCGACGAGGGCCTGCTGTTCGAGCGCGCATACAGTGCGGCGCCCTGGACCGTCCCCAGTTTGACGACTCAATTCACGGGACTTTGGCCCTGGGAGCACGGCGCCCTGCGCTTGGTGCAAGCCCCATTGCAGCACCCCGAGTGGTTGCCGGAGCGCATGCGGGCCGGAGGTTGGGAAACGGCGGGCGTGACAACCAACTTCGTGACTCGCTCGGATTACGGTTTTGCGCGCGGGTTCGATCAGTGGGACGAGAGTCTTGCCAAGGGGCACCGCGGTTCCTTCGGCAAGGAGGCGGCGCGCAAACTCTTGACCATGGCGGACCAAAGCCGAGCGGAAGAGGGGGGCGATTTGTTCCTTTACTTGCTGCTGTTTGAGCCGCACTTCTTCTACGAAGACCAACCGGATGCTCGTTTCGGGCCGGGCCATTCTCCGGGAACGAAACCGTATCTGGGTGAATTAACCGGCGAAGAGGAGCTCTCCGATTTGCGCAAGCGTCGCGCTAAGTTGAGTGCTGCGGATGCGCAATTCTTGCGCGGTCGCTATCAAGGTGAAGTGGCCGCCGTCGATGCAGCCGTGGGCGAGCTGCTCGATGGATTGGATCAGCGCGGCTTGTTGGATGACGCCTGGATCGTCTTTACCGCCGATCACGGCGAGGAGCTCATGGATCGGGGCTGGATCGGGCACACGATTCATTTGCACGATGAATTGGTGCGCGTACCCCTAATCCTGCGTCCCCCCAGTTCGCTCATTCTCGATCAAGGACGAAGCGTTGAGTTCCCCGTGTCGCAGATCGATCTGCCCGCCACGGTGCTTGAGTTGGCGGGCATCCAGGGCTCGATCGGCCACTCCAATTCGTTGCTGCCCAGCGTGCTCGGCCGCAACCCCGTGCCTTTTCCTCGGCGCTACCTTTACCTGCACACCGACTTCGATCCGCCCCTGGCGAAGGCGGGACCCAGTGAAAAGCGATCGCTCGCGTGGGGCGTTGTGGACGCAAAACGCAAGCTCAAGTGGATTGTCGATCGCAAGCCCGGGCACGAACTTCGCAGCCTGTTGTTTGACTTGAACGAAGATCCCGGCGAAGTGGTCAACTTGGCGAGCCCCGAGCACGGCGGCCGTTTCGAACCCCAGTTGCAGCGCTTGGCGGGACTCGACCCGGACGATCCCGCCGGAGGTGGTGCTGTCCTCTTGGAGACGGAAGAATGAACGCCGTGCGCTCCTCAATATTAGCGCTCGCCTGTGGGCTCTTGTCCCCGGCGTGTTCTGAGCCGTCTGAAGCAAACGCTCGCAACGCAATATTGATCGTCGTCGACACACTGCGCGCCGATCAAATGAGTCTCTTCGGCTACGAGCGCCCGACAACACCCAAGCTGGATGCCTTTCTATGCGAAAGGGGTTGGGTCTTCGAAGCGGCTTTTTCGACGGCGCCCTGGACCAAGCCCAGCGTGGCTTCCATTTTGACGGGGCTCGATCCGCGCCAGCACCAAGTCACCTTGCACACGCATGCGTTGCACAGTTCGTTGCCCACACTGGGTGAAGCCTTCGCGCAGGCCGGATTCCAAACGGCTGCGATTCAAAGCAACTACTACTTGATGCGCGCCTTCGGCTTCGACCAAGGTTTCGAGACCTACAACGAGGACCATCTGTCCGCCTATGGCGACTCCCATGGCGCTGCCATCAACGCCGCCGCATTCGATTGGCTGGATGACGAGCGCGATGCAAAGCGGCCGTTCTTTCTCTACGTTCATCA
>JAJDES010000150.1 GCA_029259675.1 Planctomycetota bacterium | reverse complement strand
AGGTGCAACCGAAGAGGGCGTGCTGGACATCTTGGGGAATGTCTGGGAATGGACTTCCAGTCCCTTTGAGGCTTACCCCAGGCACAAGAATAAGACGCTCACCCTCAAGAAGGGTAGGAACTCGCGCAGGCTCGACCTGCTTGTGCCCTTCGATGCGAATTCCAAAGTGACCATGGGCGGATCCTTCACCAATCCGTACCAAGCTGCGCGCATTCCCACACGGCGCGGCGCGGAAAAAGATCAGTCCACGAACGCGCTTGGTTTCCGCTGCGCCGCATCCACTCGCCGCGGCCTGGATATTTCGCGCTGGGTTGTCGATGACGACATTCGCGGGTCGAAGCAATCGGAAGAGGGTTATCAATACGAATTGACCGCCGCTTTGGACAAGTGGACTTGGCGCCAGGGTACGGCCAAGGAAACCTGGGACCGCGAAGTCGGCAGCCAAATGGAGGACGCCGAGAATCCGCTTGAGGCCTACAGCGTGATCACCGGCTACGACTACATCCTGTTCACACCGGTCGCCAATGTCCTCGCTTCCAGCGTAAAGGAGCTTCAAAAGAAAACGGTTGATGGCGAGCCCGAGCAGTTGGGCGTCTTCTCCACCACGGTTCCGATCATGGACCCGCCGCTGGCCGCGGGTTCCTACATCATCGCCTGGCGCGGCGACGGCATTCCTCGCAAGAATAGGGACGACAAGGATGACGAAGATTCGGAGTCTGAGGCGCAAGCCGATGAAGAAGACGAAGCGACCATCTGGGACCCGAAAGTGCAGAATATCGTGATCTATAGCGCCGACGGCGAGCCCCTGGTGGCCCTGCCCGACATCCCGCTCAAGTACGAGCGCCTGCGCGACGGCGAGATCACGGTCGAATCCGTGCCCGCCAACGAAAAGAAGGGCGTGGTCGCCCATGACGCGATGAGGATGGTGCTCGCCACCACTGCAGAGCGTCGCAGCTTCCACTTTGAACTGAACTTCAAACTCGCCCCCGGCACGATCAGCGAAAGCTGGAGGAAGTAGAGCCGCCGCGAGCCCGGAGCCCCAAGGGGCGCCCGGCTGCACCCCGGGGAGATCCATAGAAAGCTCTCTCCAACTCCCGTAGACAGCAAATTCAAGCCGCGGCCCCCATGGGCTGCGGCTTTCTCTTTTGCATGGCGGCCCGCATGTGCCATGTTTCAGGCATGTCGCTCAGCGAGCCCAAGCGCATCCTCTTCCTCCAAAGCGATTCCGTTTTCGAACGCTTCGGAGGCATTGAACATTACCTCGACGACCTGATCACACTGGCCGGCGAGGTCTACGGTTTTGAAAACCTGCGCACGTTGATTCCACGCCGCCGCGAACAGCTGAGCGATCTCGAGCGCCCCTACCGCCCCGAATTCGTGCGCTTCTCCAAGTCGCCGCTGCTGCAAAAACTGCAAAATCGCTTTTCGCCGGCCTACTACCGCCGGGCCCGCAAACTCCTGGAGGAGTTTCGGCCCAACCTGATCTTCAACACGCACGTTTCCCTGGGGCCCATGGCCCACGCCCTCGCTCGCGCAACGAAGATTCCAACGCTGACATGCGTTTACGGCATCGATTGCTGGGGCGGACTTTGGCGACAGGACGAGTGGGCCCTGCGACGCGCGTCGCGCATTGTCTCGATCAGCCACTGGACCCAAAAAGTGCTCGTGGACCGGGGCTACGATCCCGCGCGCTTCCGCATCATTCATCCGCGCATCGGCACCCAGTACGAAACGGTTCAAGCCAAGTCCGACCGGGCTGAAGGTCCGCTGGTCATGCTGTCGGTTTCGCGTTTGGATGCCAGCGAGCAATACAAGGGCCAAGATCACGTCCTGCAAGCCATGGCCAAGTTGCGAGCCCGTTCGCCGGAACTTGACCTGCGCTACATCATCCACGGCGAGGGCGACGATCGGCCTCGCCTGGAAAACCTGGCGCGCAGCTTGGGACTGGAAGACCGAGTCCAATTCCCGGGCTTTGTGCAGGACCGCAGCGAATTGCACGCCGTGTACCGCTCAGCCGACGTGTTCGTCATGCCGTCGCGCTTCGGCCATTGGGACGGGCGTTGGCGCGGCGAAGGCTTCGGCATCGTTTACGCCGAAGCAGCCGCTTTCGGTGTTCCCAGCGTCGCCTACAACTGCGGCGGAGTGACGGATATTGTCCGCGACGGTGAAACCGGCCGCTTGGTGGAGCCGGACAATCTAGAAGCCCTGGCAAGCGCCCTTGAAGATTTGGCTCGCAATCGCGAGCAGTTGCAGCGCATGGGCAACCGAGCTCGCGAGGATGTGCTCAAGCGCTTCACGCGCCCGGCTATCGCCACCGAACTGGAATCCGCCCTGGAGGGCTTCGGCAGCCCCCTTGCGGCAGTGCCGGAGGGCGCCGCGAGATAGCAGGAAGTTAGCTGAGTTCAGGAACGAGCTGCGCGCAACGCCGGGAGTGCTCCTTCGCCAAGAACCTGAATAGATGCAGTGCGCGCCGTCTCCGCAGGCAGTGCCGGGGATAGCGCGCACCCAAAACGCGAAGGTGAATTCGCGCCCGCTCTCAGGCCGAGAAGCCCGCTAGATTGCGTTCCAAGAGTTCGAGTTCCTGGGTCATTTCGCTGTGGCGCGCGCGTTCGACCTCGACCACTTCGGGGTCGGCGCGTTCGACGAAATTCTTGTTGGAGAGCTTGCCGCCCAAGGCGCCGATGCCCTTGCGCAATTTTTCGGCACGGCCGCTGAGGGTCGCGGCCAATTTTTGAAGATCGACCTCCTCGCCCAAGGGCACGAAGACTTCGCAGCCGGCGGCGATGCCCACGGCCGACGACGGCGGTCGCTCAACCTTCTCCTGCACGACAAATTCCTCCAGGAAGCCCAGCGCGCAGGCGCTTTCAGCGTGGGCCAACATGACCTTGCGCTCGGCCGCTCCGGGCGCGCTGACCAGGGCGCGCAGGGGTTTGCGCTCACCGATGGTTGTCAGGGCGCGAATGCTGCGCACGGCGCGCACCAGACCCTGAACAACATCCATTTCGCTCTCCGCCACCGGATCCACGTCGATGCCCTCGCCGTCCGGCCAGCTGGCAACAACCAATTGCCCCCGGGGCTCTTCGCCCAGGGCCTCGTGCAACGCATTCCACAGAACTTCGGTTTGAAAGGGCGTGAAAGGGTGCAGCAGCTTGAGCGTGTCGCGCAAAACGCGCGCCAGTGTTCCGCGCACCGCCTGGGCCGATTCGCTCTCACCTTCGGAAAGGCGCGGCTTGGCCAATTCCAGGTACCAGTCGCAGAAATCGTTCCACACAAAGCGGTAGAGGCGAGTGGCGGCGTCGTTGAAGTGATAGCTCTCAAGCGCCTCACTAACCCCGCGCGTAGTTTCGGCCAGACGACTCAGGATCCAACGATCCTCGAGACGCACCGCACTCTTTAGTGAGCCGTCCGTACGACTGCCCTCCAGGTTCATCAACACGAAACGCGAAGCGTTCCAAACTTTGTTCGAGAAGCGGCGCCCCTCTTCAAAGCGATTTTCAGCCAGCTTCACATCCTGACCTTCGCGGGTCAGCATGATCAGGCTGTAGCGCACCGCATCCGCGCCGTACTTTTCGACCATATCCAAAGGATCGATGCCGTTGCCGGCACTTTTGGACATGCGCTTGCCCTTGGCGTCGAGCACCGTGGCATTGATGTAGCAAGTCGAAAAGGCGAGGCGCTCTTCCTCGGGCAAGTGATCGAGGAATTCATAACCGGCCATGATCATGCGCGCGACCCACAGGTAAATGATCTCGCGCGCGGTGGCCAAGAATTGTGTCGGGTAGAAACGCTTCAGATCGGCGGTTTGCTCGGGCCAACCCAGGGTCGCAAAGGGCCACAACCACGACGAAGCCCAGGTATCGAGCACATCGTCATCCTGGCGAACGATCGGCTTCTTGGTAATCGGATGCTGCGAACCGATCTCCATGTCTTCGCGCGAGGCGAAGGGCGCATCGTCCTCGTCGTACCAAACGGGAATGCGGTGGCCCCACCAGAGTTGGCGCGAAATGCACCAATCGCGCACGTTTTCGAGCCAATCGAGGTAGACCTTGGACCAGCGTTCGGGACGAAACTTCAGCTTGCCGTCCTTCACCGCGGCGATGGCGGGTTTGGCCAACGGCTCCATCTTGACGAACCACTGCTCGCTGACCATCGGCTCGATCACACTCTTGGAGCGGTCGCTGATGGAGACGTTGTGGGTCAACTCCTCAACTTTCTCGAGCAAGCCGAGCTCATCCATGGCCTCAACAATCGCCTTGCGCCCGGCTTCGCGCGACAATCCGGCGAAGGGCCCCGCTTCGGCATTCAGGCTGCCGTCTTTTTCGAGCAAGTTGATGATCGGCAACTTGTGCCGCGCACCGCGCTCGTAGTCAGCGGGATCGTGACCCGGCGTAACCTTAACGGCGCCCGTTCCGTACTCCGCATCCACAGTGTCGTCGGCGACCACGGGAATGTCGCGATCCACCAGGGGCAAGCGCACCGTTTTGCCGACCAACTGGGAATAGCGCGCGTCTTCGGGATGCACCGCAACGCCCGTGTCGGCCAACATCGTTTCGGGGCGAGTTGTCGCTACGACCACCCATTCGCCCTCGCCGCTTTGCGCAGCGAAGGGATAACGCAAGTAGTAGAGCTTGGTCTTGCGCGAGACGTACTCGATCTCGTCATCGGAAACAGCCGTTTGCAAAACGCAGTCCCAATTGACGAGCCGCGCACCGCGGTAAACCAGCCCCTTCTCAAAGAGTCGCACGAACGCTTCGCGCACACCCGTCGACATATCGTCGTCCAAGGTGAAGGCTGTGCGCGACCAATCGCAGGACGCGCCGAGGCGACGGAACTGCTCAAGGATTTTGTCGCCGTGTTCCTTGCGCCAATCCCAGATGAGCTTCAAAAACTCCTCGCGGCCCAGATCTTCGCGCGTTTGACCCTTGTCCGCGAAAAGCCGCTTCTCCACCACAGCTTGGGTCGCAATGCCGGCGTGATCGGTACCGGGCAGCCACAGAGCGTCAAAACCGCACATGCGGCGATGGCGAATCACAATGTCCTGCACCGTGCCGTTGAGCGCATGACCCATGTGCAACACGCCGGTCACGTTCGGCGGCGGAATCATGATCGTGAAGGTCGGGCGATCACCGTCCTTCGGGGGAGTGAAGGCACCGGCCTCGAGCCAACGGCGATAGACCTCCTGCTCGTGCTCAGCGGGGTCGTAACGTGTGGGAAGATCCATTTTCAGTCTCGGTTGTGACGGCTTGCGGCCATCCGGCGTGCTGCGCGTGGTTTTCTGGCCGAACACTTCAACCCGCCCGGTGGAGGGGGTCAAGCGGGGCCGGGCTTAGATCGGAGGCGAAGGGCGTCCCATGGCGACAACAGCTCCGTTTGCAGCCGCGATTGCGCCAGGCTCGCGTTCAGAGAGACATCACCCGGCCGCTGAGCCTCCAGTCCCAAATCCGCGCGCTTGCAGGGCTCCAACTGCGGGAAGTCCGCACGGCGCCCCAGCGCCTGCAGGAGCTCGACGCCCAATTCATAGCGGGAAACTCGGCTGGGACCGGCCAAGTGAATGAGGCCGGTCCATTCGCCGCTTAGAAGTTCCAAGAGCGCCCTCGCCGCGCAATCCACATCCAGCGGCGTCCGAAACTCATCCTCGAACAGCTTAGGTTTCGAACCCAGGTCCAGGGCCCGCAGTAAGGAATCGGTGGCCCCCAATCCCCGTCTGCGGGAGTCTCCGCCCAAAAGGGGCAAACGCGCCACGCAGGCTTGGGGATGACTAGCGAAGAGAGCCGCTTCACCGTGCATCTTGCTCAATCCGTACTCGTGAACAGGGCCGGCTGGATCGGCTTCCCTAAATCCACCGGTCGAAGGCGGCTCGCAGCCGAAAACCAAGTCGGTCGAAACGTGCACCAATCGGATTCCGCGCTTGCTGCAGGCATCTCCCAACTCTTTGGGCAATTCGTGATTCATGCGCCGGGCGCGTTGCGGATCCGATTCGCACTGATCCACCCGGGCGAGGGCACAGCAATTCAAAATTTGCTCGGGTGCAAAGCGCCGCAGCAGTTCCGTCACGGATTGGGGTTCACTTCCGTCCCAGGCCTCGAAGGGCACATCCGACGGCAACTCTCCCCGACTCCTGGAAATTGCGAGCCAATGCTTGGAAGGACTGCCGTGTGCACGTTCCAACTGATCCAGAACGGCTCGGCCCAAGAAGCCCGTGCCACCCAGAATTAGCAAGCTTGCAGCCACCTGGGCAGCCTAGCCCCTGGGATATTCGCGGACCAGAAGAGGGTCGAGCTTTGGATGAATCAGCCCCAAAGGTCCAATCCGTTCCATTCCGCGAATACTGCCCAGCGGGCCCCAGCGGGCCATTCCACTGTTGTGCCGGCATGCGGGGACCGCCCTTTCGGTGGCGTGCACAGCTCGCCGTAACTCCCTTCAGCTGCAAGCGCTATGCTGAATGCGCGCGGATCGCCCCGCAGCAGTCATGGCCCACCCGGTCACAAGCCCCCAAGCGATGGACACGCCCGAGACCAGCGCCATGCCGCCCATGACCCGCTATGGTCGAGCGCTCGTTGTTGCCAATCCCGTGGCCGGACGCGGCAAGGGTGTCAAAGTCGCCCAGGAGCTGGTCGAAGGATTGCGGCGCCTGGGGGCCAAAACGGAATTGCACCTAACCGAGGGACGCGGCGACGCTCGATCTTGGTTGCGCTCCCTCGATCACGACGTGGATCTTGTTGTTGCCGTCGGCGGCGACGGAACCGTGCGCGAAGTTCTCGACGGTTTGGTGGATCCCGAAATTCCGATTGCGGTGCTGCCGCTGGGCACCGCGAACGTGATGGCCGCCGAACTCGAATTGCCGCGCGACGTGGATCGCGCACTGGAAATCATTTCGGCCGGCGCAACCGCCGCCATCGATGTGGCCAGCGTCAACGGGCATCTCTCCTTTCTGGTCACCGGCGTCGGCATCGACGGCTCCACGGTTCGAGAGGTCGAAGCGAAGCGTCGCGGGCCGATCACCAAGTGGTCCTACTTGCCGGCTCTGTTGCGCGCTTTGCGCGTCTATCGAAGCCCCGATTTGTCGGTCGAGATTGACGGACAGTCGATCAAAGAGCCCTGTTCGCTCGTGCTCGTCAGCAACATAAGTCACTACGGCGGGTTCATGCGGCTCGATCCCAATAGCCGATTGGACGACGGACAATTCGAAGTGTATCTATTTCGCGGCAAGTCGCTCGGACGCTTAGCTTGGCACGCCTTGCGCGGCGTCATGGGCAAGTTGCCCGGCGGCAAGTGCGAGATGCGGCGCGCACGCCACGTTCGCATCCACAGCGAAACCCCGACCCCCTATCAAGTGGACGGCGACTTTCGGGGGGAAACACCGGTCGAGATCACCGTCTCTGATCGCCAGTACCAGCTCGTGGTTCCCCAACCAACGAAAGACCTATGAGTCAAAGTTCAACTCGCCCCTGCGCCGAAATCCAAGGCAAACAATTCGGGGGCGGTCAACTATTTCTGATAGCCGGTCCGTGCGTAGTCGAAACGCGCAAGCTGGCGCTGGAGATTGCGGGGCGATTGAAGGAGATAGCGGGCGAGAGAGGCGTGCCCCTGATCTTCAAGGCCAGCTTTGACAAGGCCAACCGCAGCAGCATCGGCTCCAAGCGCGGGCCCGGGATGCAAGCCGGCCTCGAAGTGCTGGCGGAAGTGCGCGAGGTGCTCGGGCTTCCGATTCTGACCGATGTGCACTTGCCCGATCAGTGCGGCCCCGCGGCTGAAATCGCCGACGTGCTCCAAATCCCCGCCTTTCTTTGCCGCCAAACCGATTTGCTCATCGCCGCG
This sequence comes from Planctomycetota bacterium, assembly GCA_029259675.1. Lineage (GTDB taxonomy): Bacteria > Planctomycetota > UBA1135 > UBA1135 > JAJDES01. The sequence goes on along the minus strand of JAJDES010000150.1, from coordinate 1,314 downwards.
GCGGAGACCGGTCGCTGCGTAAACGTCAAGAAGGGTCAATTCTTGGCCCCGCGCGACATGGCCAATGTCGTCAAGAAATGCACGGAATCGGGCAATAACAACATCATCGTCACCGAGCGCGGCACCAGCTTCGGCTACGGTCAACTCGTCGTGGACATGACCGGCTTGGCGGTGCTTTCCGAATGCGGGCATCCGGTCGTGTTCGACGCAACACACTCCGTGCAAGAGCCGGGCGGTCGGGGCGATAAGAGCGGCGGCGATCGTCGCAAGGTTCCCGGCCTGGCGCGCGCGGCCGTGGCCACCGGAGAAGTTGACGGATTGTTTTTTGAAGTTCACCCCGATCCGGACAGCTCTCCGTCCGACGGCCCCAATATGGTCAGGCTCGACCAATTTGAGTCGATCCTCGACGGCATCCTTGCCGTCCACAACAGTTTGCAGGACCTGAAGTCGGGTGGAAGTTCGCGCTGAGCTGCGCCGCTTCCCCTGTGCGGTTTGGACACGGGAAAGCAATTCCACAGGCCTTAACGTTCGAAACCGAACGCGCACGCGACCGAAAGCGTTGGCCGCCGGCGCTAGTGCCGTCGCACACCAAGCAGCGATCGCGCCCCTGGGCCGTTGCCGCTGGGCCCGCTTAGCTCGGCTCGTTTGCGGCGGCTTCCACAAGCGCTGCTTGTAGAGCCCGTTCCACAACCTTGGGCGCGTGGGCCTTGCTGCGCGGTAGGCCGCCAGCCGCCTCGATGAGCTGCGCGATGTCCAACTCGCGAGCGGAATCAATCGGTTTGCCCTGAATGGCTTCTCCCACCATCGAGGCGCAGGCGATAACGGCACTGCAAGCTTTGGCTTGAAATCGATACGCGCTCAACACGCCCGCATGCACCAAGACATCGATCTGCAGCACATCCCCACAGCCGGCATTTTCGCCGCGACCGCGTCCGCTGGCCGTTTTCAAACTGCCGTTGTTGCGGGGCCGTTTGAAGTGGTCGGCAATAATTTCCGGGTAGAGTCCCAAAGCGAACGCAGGCTAGCACAGCTTCAAAAGTCTGCAACGCCGCACAAGCAAGGCACTTGTGAACGTTCCAAGCATCTTTCTTGGCGCTCGATTTGCCTTTCCTCCAAGCGGGGGTATGTTTCCGCCGCTCCCGACGATGACACGACAAAGGCAAACCAGCTGCGAGGCTGGGACGCAAAGCCACGGGCCCGCAAGGGCAGCCGAGCTACCGAATGTTGTCGATCCATACCCGGACGTCATCCGAGGGGCAATCCGGGACACTGTCCCGATCGCTATTGAGGAAGGCGCCCGGTTGTGAAGCTCAT
>JAJDES010000149.1 GCA_029259675.1 Planctomycetota bacterium | reverse complement strand
GGAGTCGGAGCCATCGGTTTGCTCCTGGGCGGTGGCTCACCCGAAGTATTCCTAAGGGCGAGTTCGACGGAAGGCGGGCAAGGCGGGGCCGCCATCGGCCCCTGTGCAAACGGCATACAAGGCCTCTCCGAGTCCATCGTTTCGGGCTTCATCGATGTCTCGCCCTTCGGTGACAATCGAATCGAAACCCCGGGCCCGGTGCGTTTTGGCGAACCGATTGAATTTCATTACGAGGGCCTTGGGGGAGAATATGTCTTCCTGCTCACAAGCTTGAAAATGGACCCCGTCTTCTTTGAGGTTCAGAATCTTCTCCCGGTTGCCATCCTGTTGCCCGGCACCTACCTCACCGACCTCAGCCAAACCCAGATCGTCAACCTGGGCGCCGCAACCTTCGTTGCCCCCGGTCAACCCGGTGTGCTCGACAAGACATTCACCGCACCCGACGTAGGCATGCAGGGGCTTACCTTCTACGTGCAAGCCATGGCCTTCACCCCCGCCGCCGCCCTCCCCACCGTCTCCGTCTCGAACGGCCTGACGCTGACCCTGCTCGACCCGGCCTTTTAGGCGACCAAGAAAGTCCCACGAAATACAAAAGCGCACCCGAGCTGCCTGGAGGCTAGCCGGGTGCGCTTGATGGATTGTGGCCCGCTGCAGAGCGGTGTTGGACTGGGCAATGGTTAGCCGGACGATCAGCTAAGAGCCTTGCCTAGGCAACAGGGGAGCGGGTTAGTGGTTGTGGCCGCCGGGGCCGTGGGCGTGGCCGTGCTTCATTTCTTCTTCGGAAGCTTCGCGGATGCCGGCTACGGTGACTTCGAAGTGCAGCTTGATTCCGGCCAAGGGGTGGTTGGCGTCAACGGAGATGGTGTCGCCATCGATTTTGGAAACTTGCACCGCACTGGTGTGACCGTTGCCGTCGTGACCGGAGAAGCGCATGCCGACTTCGAGCTGCGCATCCTCGGGAAACGCCGAGCGCGGAACTTCCTGCACGAGCTCGGGATTCGGCTGCCCATAGCCGTCTTCGGGCTCGAGCATGATGTCGATAAAGTCGTCCTTGGCCTTACCCAAAAGCGCTTTCTCGAGACCCGGCACGATGCTTCCCTGACCGTGCAAGTAAACCAGTGGGGACCCTCCCGAACGATTGGAGTCGAGCACATCGCCCGCTTCGTTCTTAAGGGTATAGTAAAGACCGACCACAGCGCCGTCAGCGATGCTGTCCAATTTATTAGAGCTCATACGCGCCAAGGTTAGCGATCGAGGCTGCCCTAGTAAGGCAAAAAACGGAACTCCTCAAGTTAGCGCGGCAGCACCGCAACTATCGGCGCTCTACTTTGCCCAGAGGCCCCATTTTCGCCGTCACCGGCACCGCTCAACTCCAGAGCGTCAAATTTCGCCGCACGCAATGACCTCCACAAGGAAACACGCTCCAATGCGCCAAACAGGTTCCGAAGCATCCTTGGGCCGATTCAGGCCGTTCGGCACCAACCGGAATCCGAGCGCACCACCAGGCCCTCCTCTTCCAATTTGATCAGGCCGGCCAAGAGCGAGCGCGCGGCGAGCGGCGCCAACTCCGTGTCGAGCTCCCCATAAACGCCGGGCACCATTTCTGTGTGCGTGCGAGTTTCTTCGCCCAATTGCTCCAGCAAACTCTGCTCGCGTTCCGCTCGATGTTCCAAATACTCGTTCAGCAGCGCAACTCCATTGCGATGGGCCGGGCCGTGGGCGGGATAAATGAATTTCAAATCCAACTCGGCCATGCGACGCAAACTCGCGAGGTACGTCGCCAAGTGCCCCTCCGGCGGATCGATAATGATCGTCGAAAGTGTCGAGACCAGGTCCCCCGCAATCAAGGCTTGATAACGCGACTCAAGCAAGACCATGTGTCCGCGATCGTGCCCGGGCGTGTGGAATGCGGTCATGCTCCAATCCGCACGGCCGTCGGGTGCGCGGCCCAAGTCCAAGCGATCGCCGTCTTTCAACTCACGCGTATCGGCCGGCGGCTCGGGCAAGCGCTCCAGCGTCAACGCATGCCCGAAAACAGGCAAGTTGTAGCGTTCGGCAACGGCATGGATTGAGCCGACGTGATCGTGGTGATGGTGGGTTGCAATGACGCCGCACAACTCGCGCCCCTCCGCTCGCCATTCATCCAAACGCTCGAATAGGCGTTCGCGCTCGCCCTCTTCGTATGTGGCGGGGTCGACAATGTAGATTTTCTTTTCGCCGACCAAGTAACAGTTGGTGGTCGTGGCCGGTGGCAGCGTCGGTGTAAGCAACGGCACCGTCAGAACGCCGGGCGTGTGATAAACCTCGTGCAATCGGCCGCGCTCCAGTTCGCGACCCGCCTTGTCCGCTCGCACTTTGAATTGATCCAATCCGCCGGCGTGCAAGAGGCGCAGCAAGTAGAGCGTGGGCGGCGCGACCAGGATATCGCCGCGCGACCATTGCTCGAGCAACTCCCCGGGCTCTCGAAACTCGCCGGCTACCAACTCCCCGTGCAACACTTGCGGTTCGTCTTCGTCGCGCAACCTCGCCAGGAGAAACTGCGTGCGGTAGAGAACCGGAGCGAAGGGCGGTGTTGTGATCGTGCACAGGGGTTCCAAGTCCGGCTCCCCGTTCAGCTTTTCCATGTGGACCGCCCAGGGCCCGTGTTCATCTCGAATCAGCGCCTTGCGCAGGGGCTCCAGAGCCTTGTTCGGCAGCGTGCTATTCAAGGGTTCGGTCAGCAGTCCGGTCTCCTCGAACAACTCGCGCATGCCGCAGCGCAGGAGTTCCCGCAGGGCGGGCTTCTGACCGGCGAAGCTGCCCAAGCGATCGACTTGGTCCACGACCCCGCCGGGAAAGGCCCAATAGCCGCCGAAGAAGCGCAGCTTGGGATTGCGCTCCACCAAATAGACTTCGACGCGACCGGACTGCTCGCGCAGGGGAACGACAGCTGAGGCAAAACGCATGCGGGCCATGCCCAGAGGCTACGTGCGCGCGGGATCGGGAGCCAGGGTCCCAACCTTGCTGAATGGAAAAGTCCCCCATGGCTGCTCGTCGCCAATTCAGCCGCGCTTGCGGAGCGGCCCCGGCGGGCTATGGTCAGACTGAGCGTCGATCTCGATCGCCGCGCCCTAGGCCCGGCTATCCTTCGGGCATCCCCTTGCCCCCCCGCGCCGATCCTGCGGGCTCACCAACCAAACAAACTCGATGATTCTTCGCGAAGAGCACGATGATGTAACGCTGTTGCGCTTAGCCCACGGCAAGGCCAGCGCGCTCGACCTCGAATTCCTTGAGGCGCTCGAAGCCGCTTGCGAGCGCGAGCGCAATGCAGCTTGTCGGGCAATCGTGATCGCCGGTCAGGGCTCCATCTTCAGCGCCGGCGTTGACTTGCATCGCATTGTGGACGGCGGCGCGGAGTATGTGCGCAAATTCTTGCCGGCCTTGAATCGCGCCTTCCACGCACTGTGGACCCTTCCCAAACCGACGGTCGCAGCCATCAATGGGCACGCCATTGCAGGCGGCTGCGTGATTGCCTGCGCTTGCGATCGAAGACTGCTCGGGTCGGAGAAAGCACAGATGGGCATTCCCGAGATGCGCGTGGGAGTTCCCTTTCCGCCACTTGCCTTGGCAGTCTTGGCCAGTGCCCTGAGCCCCACCGCGCTGCGCGACCTGATGGTCATGGGCGACAATCGCGGGCCGGATGCGGCCTTGCAATTGGGCCTTGTGGACGAGCGCACGAGCCCCACCGAGCTCGAGTCGGCCGCCATTGCGCGCGCGCGCGATTTGGCAAGCATTTCGAAGGAAACCTACGCGCTCAACAAGCGTGTTTGGCTGGCGCCCTACCTGGAACACCTCGCTCAAGTTCAATCCGGACTCGACGCGGAAGTGCTGACGGTTTGGAGTTCCGATCGGACCCTAAAGGCCATCGCTGAGTTCGCCGCGCGTACGATCGGCAAGCGCAACTGAGTTCAAAGTTCGCTTTTGTCCCGTTGGAGTGCGCTCTGCCGAATGTTCCAAGCGCGGCCGAAATGGGCCAAATCCCGCTGCCACGTGGGCAACACGCAACTCATGGCCAGGCCCTCGAGTTCGCTCAATACGCCCCACCACATACAGACTGTCAGCACACCGCCGCGGCTCCAGCCGAAGACTGCAACGGCGGCGATGAAAAGCAGCAGTCCGAAGAGCTTTGCGCTCCAGGCGTGGTAGCTGGCCACTTTGCCGAAGCGCCAGCGATCGAAGAGAGCTCGGAAGGCCTCTAGGCCGACGACCAAGGCAATCGGCAGGGCGGCGGCCTCGATCAGATCTCTGTGCAGGATCCAAGCCGCGCACAGAACGCCCAGGTAATAGACCGTGTCCGCGCAGCTATCCAAACTGCGCAGATCGTCCGTGGCTACGCCCAGGCGGCGCGCGATGATGCCGTCAAAGACATCGGACAGGAAACCGAAGACCAGGATCGCGAGGAAGGCAAACGGCGGCCACTGCATGCAAGCGCCGGCAACAAGTGCCGGCGCCAGTAAGAAACGTGAGACCGTGAGGTGCCAAGGCAAGCGCAATGCAAAAGCGGAGGGGCTCACCGATCGACGAACTCGCGTCAAGTGCGTTGCATCAACCGATTTTCAGCAGCTCGACTTGAAACACCAAAGTCGCGTGGGGCGGAATCGTGGGCGGTGCACCGCGCGCTCCGTAGCCGAGTTCGGATGGAATGAGAAGTCGCGCTTTGCCGCCGACTTTCATTCCCTGCAAGCCCTCGGTCCAACCGGAGATGACTTGATTGAGACCGAATGAGATCGATTGCCCGCGACCGTAGGAAGAGTCAAAGGGCGTTCCATCCGTGAGCCAACCGGCGTAATGCACGGTGACCTTGTCCGTCGGACCCGGTGAGTCGCCGTCCCCCTCCACGAGGGTTTCGATCACGAGTCCACTGGCCGTTGCTTGACCCGCACCTTCGGCGGGCATGGCGAATTCCGGTTCCTTCAAAGGGCTTCTCCCAAAGAGTCGTTTGAGTAGTCCAAGTACCACGGTGACCATGCTAACGGCGGTTCGGCGGCAAGTCGCCCGCAATCCATTGCTGCCTCCCGCGGGCAGGGCAAGCTCCGCTTGAGATTGGCGCCCGCGATGGGCCTCCGGCGCTTGGCCGCGTTTGGATGGCTGAGCGCGATTCGGCTCAGCTCGGTTGCAGGTGCCTCGAAAGCGACCTTCAGCGGGATCGCGAGCGCTCGGCCAAAAGCAAATCCACCATTCGACCGTAGCTCTCAATTCCCTCCGAATGGCCCTGGGAACGCAAATAGGAATCGTTGACGCGCCTGCCCACATCGCGCAGCGGTCCGCGCGAGCGATTCCAAAAATCGGAGATGGCGCTCCAATCCCTACGAATGCCGGGATCCAAGCCGTCCAGCAATTCCTGGGCGCGCTCGGGGCTCACCAGCATCAAAGCCGGCAATGTGTGCATCAACGAGGCCAGGGCGCCGGAGTAACTCACATATGGATTTTCGGCGCGCTCGCACACCATGGCGCCGATGAAGTTCGATTCGTCTTCGCGCGCGAAACCCGCCAAGTGCGCCAATTCGTGGGCGGTCGTGAATGCCAGCATGGGATCCGGCAATTGACTATTGACGTGGGGTTCCGCCGTGAACGGCGAAAAGATGCCGCTGACTCCGAGGCGCGTCATCAGAGCCGAGATCCAGGGCTTTTCCGCCAACGGTAAGCGCTGCATGCGCAGTCCCGGGTGGAGCTCAACCGCTGCCGCAAAACCGCGCTCCAGGGACGCTCGTAGATTGGAATTTAGCTCCGCAGGCAGGCGGCTGACGCCCCCTTCGTCCTCGTCAAGCTGGGTTCGCAATGAGCCGGCGCGGGAGGCCAACTCTCGGCACAAGTCGCCTAAATCATTCCGGTTCACAACGGCCGTTTGCCAACCTGCGCCCTCGGAAAAGGGCAGGCGTTGGTGATTCAAACCCCAGGCGAAGCAGTAGATGAAATACAGCCAGCCGACTTTGGAAAGCAGCTTGATGGCTCCGCCGACCATTAGCGATCCAATGGAACTCGGGCGGGCGCCGGCGGCCTGCAATCCGCGCCACAGCCCGAGCACCAAACTGAGCACGAGCCCGGCCAGCAGCACTTCCGAGAGTGAAAAGGGCAAGGGTGACGAGATCCTCAGCAGCAGCCCGCGGATGCGCGGGTACAGACCGAGCGAGTAGATGCGCTCGACTGTTTCGGGCCGCTGGCTAGCCAGCAGTTGGGCTCCCAGGGCCAGAGGTCCCAATAGAAGGCCCAAGCTTGAGAGCCGCCGGACCGTCGAACGAGCCCCCCCATGGGTGCCTTGGCCCGCGGTTGCGGATTCATCTGGAGACGGCTTCACGGCGGTGATTCTCCTCAACAGGCGGGTCGCTGTCACCGATTGCCATCAATCTTGTGCGATTCGAGCCCGCGCGGCTTGCCGATCCAGGGTGCCCGTGGAATGCTCTTGCACCATGTCCGCGAAAGAGAAAATCGTCGTCACAGGGCACCTGGGCTTTATCGCCTCCGCCTTTTGCCAAAACTTCCAAGACCGCTACGAGATCACCGGCATCGATTTTGCCGGTTGGGGCTCGATGGCCGAAAACCTCGCGCCGGCTGTGCGCGACGTACGTTGCGATATTGCCGACGCCAAAGGCGTGCACGCAGCCCTCGAAGAGGCCCAGCCGAAAGCGATCATTAATTTCGCTGCAGAAAGCCACGTAGATCGTTCCATCGACGATGACTTGGGCTTTTGGCAGTCGAATGTTCTCGGCGCCCGCAACTTGGGCTTGGAGGCCATTGCACGCAAGATTCGCATGGTTCACGTCTCCACGGACGAGGTCTACGGCGATGCCTTGGAAACGGCGGAAGCTTGGACCGAAGAGTCTCCGATCCTGCCGCGCAATCCCTATTCGGTCACGAAGGCCGCTGCGGAGTTGATGCTGTCCAGCTACCAGATGACCCTGGGGCTCGACGTCGTGATTACACGCGGAGCCAACACCATCGGGCCGCGCCAGTTTCCCGAGAAAGCCGTGCCCAAGGCCGTGACTTGTTTCTTAGCGGGCAAACCCTTCCCGCTCTTTCGCACGCCCGCGCGCCGCATGTGGACCCACGTGGACGATCACGTTTCCGGTATCGAAGCCGCCCTGCGCAAGGGCACGAGCGGCCAGGTCTACAACTTGGCCCCGGAGGAATCCTCCGAGGCCTACACGCACGATGTCATTCACAAGGTGCGTGAAATCGTGGGCCAAGGCGAGATTGAGGAAGTCGAAGATCGCAAGGCCTACGACCTGCGCTATTGGATGGATGCATCCAAGGCAAAGCGCGAATTGGGCTGGACTCCGCAGTACGATTTTGAGCGCACCGTCACCAGCACGGTGGAATGGTATTTGGCCAATCGCGATTGGCTGAAGGCCGCCAACAAGGTGCTCAGCGCGGCTCAGTAGAAGCGGGGACGGCTCCCGGCGACGATTGAATCGATCGAAGCTTTCGGCTTCGACAAGCTTGGGTCATGATCGCATCGGCGTCATGGGACGCCACACTTCCCATGGGCGCCCCCGATCCGAGTCAAATCACTCTGCTGCTACAGCGATTGTCCGCCGGCGACGCTCCCGCGCGCGACGAATTGGTGGAACTCGTGTACGGCGCCCTGCGCTCCATGGCGCGCAACATTGCCGGACCCGGCGGTTCCGCCCAAACCCTGCAGCCCACGGCCCTCGTCCACGAAGCTTGGTTGAAGCTGGGCGAGGATGGCAATTGGGAAGGGCGCCGGCATTTCTTCGCAGTCGCGGCCAAGGCCATGCGGCAAGTCTTGTCCAACTACGCCCGCGATTCAAAACGAGAGAAACGCGGGGGCGCCTGGAAGCGAGTAACACTCCAGACCACAGGCGCAAGCACCGAAGCAAGTCTGGACCTGATTGAGTTGGACGACGCCCTACACAAGCTCGGTGAGGCCGACCCCGAACTCCTACAAATTTTCGAACTGCATTGGCTCGCCGGGCTCGATACGGGCGAAGTGGGCGAGCTGTTGGGACTCGGCAAGCGCTCGATTCAGCTGAAGTGGCGAGCCGTGCGCGCCTTCTTGAGTTTGGAGTTGAATGACACCGAATGAGTGAGCGCAAATCCGAATTGTCCCGAGCTCTAGAACTTTTTGAGCAAGCCTATTCGCTCTCCCAGCCGGCCCGCGAAGAGTTCTTGTCCTCCAATTGCAAAGGACAGCATTCCTTGCGCGCGCTTGTGGACGAGCTATTCGAGAATGATCAGGCACAATTCGCTCCGCTCGACTCCACGGGAAACCGCATTGGTTCCGCGGCCTTGGATTCATCCGATTCTGTGCCGGCGCCCGGGTTGGACTTGGGTTCTTTACCCGAATTCATCGGGCCCTACAGAATCCTAAGCCTGCTTGGTCGCGGCGGCATGGGTGCCGTCTTTCGTGCGGAACAGGACTCACCGCGCCGCAGCGTGGCGATCAAAGTTGCCACGGCGACCATCATTTCGGATGAGCAATTGCGCCGACTCGAACGCGAAGCCGAAATCCTGGGACAACTGGAACATCAGGGCATCGCCAGTGTGTTCAGCGCCGGAACTTTCGAGTCGTTACAGGGCAAGCTGCCCTATTTCGCCATGGAGCTCGTCGAAGGTGATGACATCGTCACCTACGCAAGCAGGAGCAAACTCGGTGATACGGCTCGCATGGAGCTCATTGCAAGTGTTTGCGACGCGCTGCAACACGCGCACGAGCGCGGAATCATCCACCGCGACATCAAGCCCGAGAATGTGCTTGTCAACAGTGACGGGCAGTCGAAATTACTCGACTTCGGAATCGCCCGTGCAGACGGTGCAGCCGTGAATTCCACCTTGGTGACCCAAGATGGTCAGGTCCTGGGAACCTTGGCTTACATGGCACCCGAGCAACTCGAAGCCGATCTCAGCAAGTTGAGTGCTCGCGCCGATATCTACGCAATCGGTGCCCTCTCCTACCAATTGCTTTCCGGAGCGACACCGCACGATTTATCAGGATTGTCCATACCGGCAGCCACACGCGCTTTGTTGGACAATGAGCCGATCCCCCTGGCCCGACGGGGTAGGCGCTTCCGCGGGGACGTGGACACGATCATCGGCAAGGCACTCGAGAAAGACCCGGCGCGCCGTTACGCGAGCGCCGCCGAATTGGCCGCCGATCTGCGGGCGCACCTGGAACATCGCCCCATCGCAGCGCGGCCGGCCTCGCTCCCCTATCGTCTTTCCAAGTTCATCCGGCGCAGACCCGCACTCGCCGCCGCAAGTGCCTTGCTTTTGCTCGGCGGTTTGACTTCGCGCCAGCTATTGCAACGCGCGGAAGCGGAGGGCGAACGCGCGGACTCCAATGCTGCACGCTTGGATGAACTTGAGTTG
>JAJDES010000148.1 GCA_029259675.1 Planctomycetota bacterium | reverse complement strand
TGGCACCTCCCTTGCTTTCGAAGCCGAGGGGTTGACCACCTTGATTGTTTCTAAATGCACATCGCACAACTGATAGGTTGATGGAATTGCTCGTTTTGATTGCTCCGCCACCACTGAATTTGGCTTCGTTGTCTTCGAACTCGCAGTCGGAAAAAGTGACGACGCCTCCCGACTGCAGCAAGATGGCTCCGCCTCCATTGGCTTGGTTCTGTTCGAAAGTGCAGTTCCGAATGGTTTGAGAACTGTCGCTGGAAAGCATGCCCGCACCCTGTGATAGGAAAGGGTCGTCAAGTGCATTGCCACCCATCACGCAGAATCCATCGAGGATTGTTGCCGGCGTAGCCCCGGCTGCCCGAAGCACGTGATAGCTGTTGTCGTCCCGGTTGAGGAAGTTCGGAAGGTCGTTGCTTGCGAGATCACCGGACAAAATGGTTCTTTCGAATGGATCGCCACGGTCCTCGGGTGATGATTCCGTCCCCATAAATCCGCCGAAGATCGAAACATCAATTGGAAGCAAGAACCAAGCCGCTCGATCACCAATTGATTGGCCCGCGCCAAGGTCTGGCCTATAGGTGCCCTGTGCCACCCAGATCTGGTCGCCGGGAACGGCTATGGCGATGGCGTCTTGCAGATTCTTAAAGGCTGTCGTCCACGAGCTACCGTCAGATGGGGCCGCGACAGATTGACTCACGTAAATGACATCAGCGCAAACCGTGGGGGCAGTCGCTACGAAAGCGATGAACATGGCAAGCTGGGTAATGTGGCGCATTTTCAATGGTGATGGAGTTCTATTTGAACTCCCAATTGTCTGCTTAACCAAAGCTGTATTCCAGGTTCGGAATCGAGCTTCTGCTGCGGAAGCTTCGATTTGGAAACACCTGGCAAGAAACTGGATTAGTGCGAGGCTGAACCAAGAACAACCCGCATGCATGCCATCCTTCCGCACGCCGCTCAGTTTGCTGGCCGTAACGGATTGAGCAGGTGACCTAAAACGAAAGACCCAACGCGGGTCGAACGCCGAAGCCGTGGTTGGAGCCGGGGGAGATGCCGGGGTCGCATTTGAAGCGGAGGGCGGGGCGGGCGAAGGTGGCGTTGCCTCCGAAGTTGCCGCCGCGGGCTATGCGTTCGCCGGAGGTGCCGGGGCGATTGCCGGTTCCCTTTTCGAACGGGACTTCATTGCTGAAGTAGTGATCGCGGGACCATTCGCTGACGTTGCCGTGGACGTCGAAGAGGCCGAAGGCGTTGGGGGCGAAGGATCCGACTGGGGAGGTTTGAGCGCCGTAGCCGTCGTGCCAGGCTTCGGTGATGCCGGGCATGGAGGTCCAGTCCTGCGGGCACTCCGCGCTGCCGATGTTGGCGAAGCGCTTTAGGTCCTGCTTGTTGGTGCCCATCGTCCAAGGCGAGGTCGTACCCGCTCGGCACATGAACTCCCATTGCGCTTCGGTTGGAAGAGATAGTCGCGCTGCGAGGCGCCAGGCTTCCACATCGCCGGGGCTCATTCCTGCCTTGGGGAGAGCGGCTGATCCTTCGAAGGTGTCGCCACCCACTTTGGCTGCGGTCGCTAGTTTGGCCCAGGCTCCTTGGGTGCACTCGGTTCGAGCGATTAGAAAGGGGTCCAGGGTTACCCAGTGTTGGAGCTCGTCATCGTTTCGGTTGGCTTCGTCCGGTGGTGATCCCATTTGGAATTTGCCGCCGGGGACGAGCGCGAACTCGAGGCCGGACTTGTGGTGGGACCAAATAGAAATCCAGTGCTCTGCGCCGCCGGCGGAAAAGTGTTCGGTTTTCTTGTAGGTAAAGCCGGAGAGCACTTGCGGCCATTGCGCTTTGGCTGCGCGGGCAACGGTCTCGACGGCTTGCTTGCCCAGCAACGCATATTGAGAGCGCTCCCTTAGTGCGTCCAAAGAAGCCTGGTCTTCGGTTCGCTTGGCTCCATTGCTGGATGTGGAGGTTCGGCTCGAATGGGCGAGCGGAGTCTCATCCCGTGCGCTGACAGAGATGGATAGTCCGGCGAATAGGGACAGAGCGATGAATGTGCTGATGAGGCCCATTGGGTAGTGCTTGGGAATTCGCCAATCTGAGCTTCAAGGAGCAAGCTGTTGGAGTAGCGGCAGGGTTCCATTAGATGCGAATTGTCGTTTGTCCCGATACGGCGAGTCGAATGGGCTTGCGAAGGACTTCTTTGCCATCACTTAGGAGGACGACGGTGCGGGCGGTTTCGAGGACTTGAAAGACTCCGGTCTTGCCTTCGGTGAGGCTGACCCAATCGCCCATGCCGACGAAGGCTCCGAATGACTTGACGAGGGGGAGCGCTTCGCCGTTGTTGTCGAGGATCTTGACGGTGTTGGCCCACTCGTAGTCCGAATCCATTTCGACTTGGACTTCGCGCAGGACCGGTTGGACGATGACGAGCTTGGCGAGGTTGCCGTCCGTGGGCAAGGGGAAGTGTTTGATGAAGAAGGAGTCGTGTTGGAGTTCAAGGGTTGTCCCGCGCGTAGCCAGTGCCCGAAATTCGAAGCGACCTTCCTCGTCGGTGTGCGTCCCCATGTTTGCGTTGGGCATGTGGGGCGGGAGTTCTCCGGCGTTTTGAGGCTGGGATCGGCGCGGCACAATCCAGGCCCGGTCGATGGGTTCGCCGGACGCTGTAACGAGCCGGCCGGCTACGCGCGTCGTGCCCGCTTCGGTTTCGAGAACGAGGTCGAACTCATGTGTTCCCGCTGGAACCTTCCATGGGCCGCCCTGGGATCCGGTTGATGTGTCATAGGCCATCAGCTCGTATTCGCGATCGAGTAGGCCGCTCAAGTTGAATTGACCGAGCTTGTCAGTAAGGGATGCACAGCCGCTTGTGGAGCCACTGTTGAGACTCTCAATCGAAACTTTTTGAATCGCACGGGCATCGCCGCTGTCCTGGGTGAGGATCCCGAAGGGTGTTAAGTCGGACGCCCAAACGATGACGTCTGCACGCGGGTCTCCGGCTTCGTCCACGATTCGACCGGCAATCCGCAGTGCAGCGGACCGAAGTCTCAGCTCGATGGGCTCGTCAACATCGAGGTCGGCAATGACCAATTCGCAAGGAAGGTAGCCCCGATGTACGGCTCGCAGAGTGGACACGTTGTACTCAGGTTCAAAAACTCCGTCCTCTGCTTGCGCATGATTTCCGCTGCCCGTTCGCTTCCATGGCAATTGGAATTCCCCCCGCTCATCCGTCTCCGCGATGTCCATGCCTGCGGATACGCTTGCACCCATTGCGGGCGATCCGTCGGGAAGCGAAACCACACCTTTGAGGATGCGCTCATCGATTTGCCTCGGCAAAACGATGTGCATGGCAATGTCGCCTTGGGCGGGCATGGGCACCTTCTGCGTTTGAAAGCCGCTGGCATTGGCCCAAAGCGCAACGTGCTTGCCCCCCGCGGTGCGCGGCAAATCAAAGCGACCCAACTCATCCGATTGAACCGACAGTTGCTCGCTTGATCCCGCGGACCACAGGAACGGGCGCGGGATGGAAAGCTCGTTGAATAGGGATTGATGAAAGTCGAGCCGCAGTGTTGCGTTTGCAATCGGGGCGCCACTTGAATCGACGACGACTCCGGCGAAGTCCACGACCCGGCCCACGACTACGATGCGCTGGTCACCGGACGGGATCCCATGGAGCAGCGTTACGAAGTCCTCTTCCAAGCACTCCAGTTTCAAATCGTCAGTGTTGGCGTTGCTCGCTTTCCATTCAAAGCGACCTTCGGTGTCCGTTGGCTGGGAACTTTCGCTCGGAGCCTTGTCTCGCAGGCCGTCAAATCCCACGCGCACACCGACGACCGGCAATCCATCCAAGTCGACGACACGACCTCTGATTGTTCGTGTTGGGGACTGTTGCGGGGGAGCGAGCTCCGGTTTTGCTTGGGGATTGTTGGCGACGGCCTCACGCAGAGGAGAGCCGGCGGCTATTGGGGTGGGCTGACTCTCAATGGGGGAAGGCGCGCTTTTTGCCACCGGGCTGATCTGCGTGCTGTCGGTGATTGGGTGCTGGGTCTTCTTGTCCATCACCAGAGCCAATGTTCCGCCCAAGATGACCGCGGCGGCCACGATTTTTAGTGTTGTTCCCACTGCGAGTGCTCCAATCAAACCGGTGGCGAGCCCAGGAGGCTTTGCCAAGGACAAGAGACTGAGCGCCCATTGATTGCGATTCCCCTCGTAATGCTTATCCAAGCGCACGCGCATGAGTTCAAGCCCGCGCGCAATGCGCCCGTGTACCGTCGAAACGGCGACACCCGTGCGGCGCGCGATTGCGGGCAAGCTTTCGTCTTGCACAAACCGCAGGTAGATAACCGTGCGGAAGGGCTCGTCGAGGCCGAGCAACTCATCGGTGACGTGTTTGCGGATCAGCAGCTCAGAAACCACTTCGTCGGCCGGAGGCGAGTCAGGAGGTTGCGGAACCGTCGATCGGGCATCTTGTTCCCGAATGGTGCGCCTGGCACCTTCGCGGCGAAGATTCCGCAAAACACCAAACAACCACGGCCGTTCGGAGCGACCGCGCGAAATCGCAGCCACCCAAGCGTCTTGGACCAAATCCTCGGATGCATGCGAGTCGCCGACCAGCTTCCGCGCCATGCGGCGCAGCCAGTCGTCTTCTCTCAGTAGACCATCCAAGTCAGCGGGGAAAGGCATGAGCGTTCAGCCTATCCGTGATACGGCGCAGCGGAGCTTTCGCCAAAATCTCTGACTTTTTCTGACCAGGGCGGCTGCGGACACAAGCTCGTATGTGAGTTGGCCGGAATTCTCGTTCAAGTTGATCCGGCGCGAAGGCTCAGCCAGCCACGGGGGCGTGGTGCTGGCTAATGGGACTGCTCCGCATGCTTCGATCGTATTGCGTCGAATTGGCAGATACTGTTGCCGCTGCGGCTAGAAGAAGAATTCGGTCTTTCCGCAGGCTGGGCAGATGTAGACCTCTAGTTCCATTCGGTTGACCATGAGTTCCCCGGCGGGGCCGAGGAGGCCCCAGCGGGCTCCTTCATGAAACTGCATCTTGCCCGCATCCTTCATGCGTTTTTCGCAGCGTAGGCAATCGATCTCGGAGTCGGGGAGCTTTGTGAGCTGATTTTCACTAACCATGATGAGCCATTGCTAACGGGATGTGATTGGCTGACGCGGTTCGCAACGACAGCTTGCCTGTTCCGTTTCGTATCCTCCGAACACGCCACCGGTGAGTCAAGTGATAGCGCAATCTCGGCCTTCTTTCGCATTCAATCGCACTTTGCCGCAAAATTCGGGGCAGCGCCGGATTCGGTAATCATCGGAAGCTGGCACGGCTTGGGCTTACGCGTGATCAGATTAGATTGGCTTTTTTTGGCCGGCCGGGAATGATTCGATTGAGCGTGCAGTCCTAGGGAATCGTGATTGTGCAGCTGGGGGGCCAGAGGAATTTTCGCAAGACTGCGAATTGATGGACGAAGGAATGGTCATGAACAGCAAGGTGAAATGGCTCGTGTTGGCAAGCGCCCTCGGTATTGGGCTATTCGCAGCCTTTGTGTCGGACGGGGATGTTGGCGGGCTCGCGTTGAACGGTTTGGGACCCGGAGCCGATTCAGCGGATGACGTTGGACAAGGTCGTGGGGAAATGGCTGCACCCGATCTTTCGGAACCGGCGCCCGATGCCAGCGATGATGATTTGTCACTCACGGAAACGGAGTCGATTGCCAAGGACGAACGGCTTTCCGTGGTACCGCTTGAGATGACTCCGATTGAAGAGATGCCCGCGGACCAAGCTCCGTTGGAGCCGATTGGCGCTATCAATAAGGGCTTGCTCGTACCGTCATTTGCAAAAAGTGGACAACATTTCGGCGGCGATTTGGATGTCTGTGAAGGCCGCCTAATCGTGGCCGGGGCAGGCTCGCACGGAGCACTTGCCTACATCTTCGAGGGCAGTCCGAGGCATTTGAAGCTAACGGCCGAATTGGGAGACCACTTCAACCCAGGCACCTATTCAACCGTTGCGATTGGGGAGTCGCATGCGCTTGTGGGGCGAAAGAGCTGGAGTGAGAACTACTCGCTTGGAACCGTGTTTGTCTTTGAGTTGCATCCGCAGGGCTGGCTTCATACGGGTGATCTTGAGCCAGGCGGCGAGGAGAAGCATTGGAGTTTTGGATACGACTTGGCCATTGACGGGAAAATGGCTTTGGTGGGGGATCCCTTTGCGGTAGCGACAGGCGCCGCCTATGTATTTGAAGATTGGGAACAGGGTTGGAACGTCGTGCGCTTGACTTCTGCAACGCCGGCCGAAGGTTCCCACTTTGGAATCTCAGTTGCACTTTCCAATTCGACGTGCCTAATCGGAGCTCCCGAGGAGCAGAAGTTTTCCGGCGCCGCTTACATTTTTGGAAGAAATGAGCAGGGACAGTGGGAGCAAGTTGCGCGACTCACCGCGCCGACGCCGGTGGCCAGGCGCTCCTTTGGCGCCCAGGTCGCCCTTGATGGGGAAGTTGCCGTGGTTGCAGAGCCTGGACATCGGCGAGGAACCATTGAAGAAGTCGGGCCCGGAGCCGTTTATGTTTTTGAACGCGAGGAGGATGAGTGGACTTTGATGGCTACCCTGCAGGGAGACGAGCCCCGCGTGCTCGATAGTTTTGGAAAGTCCCTGGCCCTCAAAGAAGGAGCGCTGCTTGTGACCGGACTCATAAGTGCCGGCGGTCAGAGACTCGGGTCCGCGGAAGAATTCTCGATCGGCTTGTTTGAGCGAAAACTCGAGGGTTGGGGGCCAATCAAAACGCTTCAGCACAGCTCGGAGTCCTATAGCCATTTCTCCTCCAGTCTTCCGATCGCTTGGATCGGAAACATGGCGGCCTTGGGGTTGCCTAATTCCACAAGCGAATCCGTGCGCTCGGGGAGCGTTAGTCTGATCGATCTGGACTGAGTTTGCAGCCGATCGTTAAGCGCACGGCATTGGTCTAACTACTACGCCAACTGGTTGCTGCTCGGCTCCCGGCGGCAGGTCTTCATTATTCGCGCAAACTCCGGGGTGCAGCGGTCGTGTGCAAGTGAGCGCAATCGGAAGGAAGTTGTTTTGCTCCCGTATCGCAAGCTGGGGGCGCGCTGCTAGGATTGGCGGCAGTCAATTTCCCGGACACACCTGAGACAAGGAGACTCTCAATGGAAACCGTTTACTTCCTTTTGATCGGTGCCGTCGCAGGATGGCTTGCAGGCAACTTTATGAAGGGCAGCGGCTTTGGGGTCCTCGGCAACATGGTGATCGGTATCTTGGGCGGAATCGTCGGCGGTTACGTCTTCGGGCTCCTGGGAATAAGTGAGGATGGGAGCCTTCTCGGCAGCCTCGTGACTTCGCTTATCGGAGCCGTCGTGCTCTTGTTCGGGGTCGGGTTGCTAAAGAAGGCCTAGAGGCACAGTGGGCGAACGGAGCAATGAGCACTTGCTCACGTTTGCCCACAATCATTTTTCGAGGCCGGAGCCTTTTGCTCGGCATCACAGATCGAGTCTGTTCGCAATTCACGTTGCCATGATTGAATTCAGTTGTGCGACTGTGCGCGAATGGTTGCGGTCGGTGCGCTGGGAGAATGAGGAATTCCCGATTGAAGGGCAATCGGGAGGAACTTGTCCCGGCTCCGTATCCGCGTCTACGACGCTTCGTAGGCTTTTTTTAGCCAGCCCTTGAGTTGAGCATCGACGTCCTTTTTTGATTCGATGCGGACGCGGTGGGTGCACATGGCGTTGAAGCTTCCGGATGCTTCCAGGCGGGCGGTGGGTTTGGTGCCCTTGAGGTTGATGCCGATGTCCCCGCGGGTTGCGGTGGAGGGTTGGATCAATGCGAACTGCTTGTTGCGGCGCAGGCTGACGTAGGTTTTCTTGGGGGAGACTTCCACGTCCTTGCCGAATTTGGAGACGGCGGCGATCACGGCGTCGTAGATGGGGCGCAGGGGTTCTTTTTTGCCTGAGTATTGAGTCGCTACCAAGTCGCCTCCAGCGGCGGTTGGCTTGGCCGAGGCAAGATAGTGGTGGGCGATCAGGTTTGCGAAGCCGTGGGTGACTTCGTGATCGGCCTTGAGCATCTTCACAATTTCGCCGTGCTTGGCGAGCTTGCTGGCCTTGGCGACCTTCAACCATTGGGGCAAAGTCTTACCAGTCTTTTCTTTCAGGTTGGCGACCATCTTGGCTGCCATTTCTTCGGGTGAGGCCATGCTTCAACCTTGTTTGAGTTTTCCACCGGCGACGGTCACCGGGAAGAGTAGGGCGAGGAATACGATGTGGTACACGAGCGGCATCTGATTCCAAACGGATGATTGCACGCCGATTCCGGTAAGCAGGAGCAATAGCGCCAGGACTTTGACTGCGCCGGCATTGCGTGCGATCGAGCGCGTTGACATGCCGGCGGCGATGGAGCAAATCACGCTCAAGACCAGCGCTATCGCAAGTGGGGCGGGTGCGTCGAAGTTTCCACCTTCGTTGAACGTGTCGACTTCATCGAGGTAGAGCGCTGCGATGCCGAAATTGCCCGCGAGCCAGAGCGCAGTCCAAAAGATGTATCCGGCGACGACTCCAAAAACTGAGCGAATCATGCTTGCTCCTTGGACGTGGGTTGGTTGTCAACGGGCCAGTTTTCACTGCGGCACTGCTTGGGTGAGAAGGGTTGCAGCAACTTGAACAGGCCGTAGAGGAATCGAATGCCGAAGCTGGGCTTGCCGGTTTCCATTACGGCTTTCAACGTGTTCACGATCATCTTGCCGCCCTGGAGCATTTGCTTGGCGGACTTGGTGCCCGGCGTCAATTCTTCAATGGTCAGGGTGTATTGCACGCCGCCGTCCACTTGCTCCAACTCGTTGATAACCTTGCAGGGCGGGTCTTCGAAGTTGGTGAAGCGAAAGGTGTGGCTGAAGCGTTTGAGCGGAATCACTTCAAGGATTTCACCGACGACGCCGGTGTACTTGCCGTCGGCCGTGCGCATGGCAAGCTTGGAGCCGGGCGCCAGTTGCGCTACGTGCATTTGCGAGTTGAAGAAACAGGCGATGGGCTCATCCGTTTTCGTGATTTCGTGCCAAACGTCCTCGAGCGAAGCTCGAATCAGGACGCTGAACATGGCGGTATTCGACTCAGGCATGCTTCTTTCCTTTACCGGTGGCGCGTTCTTCCACGCGCGACTTCAGGTCCACCATCCGCGAGGACCAAAACGCGCTGTATTGCGTGGTCCAGCGGTCATAAATGAGTTGGATCGGTACGGCATTGAAGAACAGTCGCCGCGTGCGGCCCTCTTTTTTGGAGAGCACGAGTCCGGCCTCTTCAAGTCCACGCAGATGCTTCATAACCGCGATACGGCTCATTTCGAAGTGGGAGCTGAGCGCTTTCACGCTCATCCCCGGCGTGGACATCAAGAGATCGAGCATCCGCCTGCGCCCGGCGTGGGCGAGTTGGGCGAACACGAGATCGACTTGTTTGTCCTTCATGGGTAACCAGAGGGTTACATGAGGTTTCGCGCCTGTCAAGCGCCTTTGTGTGGCTTCTTAGGCGATTCGGGGGGGGCTGGGCCATAGCCAGGGTGGAGTTCCTTGGAAGGCCGGCCCCGCGGGATGGTGGGGAGACCGGGTTCGACTGGGGACATTGCAAGCTGCGGGCGGATGGCCGCGGAGTGCTCCGCAAAACTCCCAAGGCGAACAACTCGGGCGAGGCCGGACTTCTCACAGTTCGCTAGCGAGAGACTGGCATCGACTTGGGGGGGCTGTTTCGATTCGAGCAATGAGCAAGCAGCTCACGGTTTCGGGCAATCAGCGTTGCAGTCGTCGACGTGGACTAAAGGCTTGTTCGTTCAATCTATTTGCTGAGCGGAGCCTGGATTGATTGCACTTTCGCAAGCGCGAACTTTAGGCGACAAGGCTTTTGCAAAGCCGGTTTGGTTGCCGAGCTACGCGGGCATGCAGAGCGGAATGTGTGGATTGAGGGGGCACGTGGAAATCTTGGTTGTGACTGATTGCGTGGTCATGGCGTGTAGCAATCCGAATACAAACAAATCTTGAAACTGAACCGGTCTTCTAGGGATCAGGGGGGCGAGTTGTTGCGCCGGTGAGCCGCTTTGGCGAGGCGCGATAGGAAAGTCATTTAGAAGAACGGAGAGATTATGAATGTTCAGTGGAAACGTGATGTTGTGGCTGCATTGCTCGCAAGCTGCATCTGTGGGGGTATCCCTGATGCGCGTATCAGTGCATGGGGATTGGGATGGGGCCCCTGGGTACCGACTTGGAAACTGCCGAATCGGGGTTTGAGCAAGCCTGCTGCTTCCAATCCAGTTGAACCCGCGGGGGGCGGGAGCGGGGAGGAAAACCCCACAGGTCTTGGCAATGACTCCGACGGGGATGGCGTGACGGACGCGGTGGACGGCAACGGCAAGAAGCACCGCAATGATCAAGATGGAGACGGCGTTGCCGATGCGGAAGACCTTGATGTGGACGGCGATGGCGTGCCCAACGAAGGTGAGCAAGGTCCGATGGGGGACATTGATGGTGATGGAATCCCCAATTCCGAAGACGCCGATGTGGACGGTGATGGGCTTGCCAATGCCGAGGACGCCGATATTGACGGCGACGGCACTCTAAATGAGCAAGACGAGGATATGGACGGTGACGGTAGCAAGAACACCGAAGATCCCGACATGGACGGCGATGACATCGAAAATAAGGACGATGCCAATCCCAATGCCACGGGCAACACCGGCGGTTCCGGCGCAGACAAGGACGGCGACGGCCTAACCAACGGCGTCGATCCCGATATTGACGGCGACGGCGTACCCAATGATTCCGACGTCGAAGACATAGACGGCGACGGCAAGCCGAATGATCATCCAGAGGAAGAAGATATCGACGGCGATGGAATTGATGACGTCAACGATCTGGATGTCGACGGTGACGGAATTCCCAATTCAGCGGACGACGATGTGGATGGGGATGGGATCCCCAATGAAGGGGACGATGACATTGATGGAGATGGAGCGCTGAATCCAGTAGATGTCGATGACGATGGTGACGGTCATGTGGACTAAATCTCACAACACCGACTCTGGGCAATGAGAAAGCCCAAGCTTTCGATGGCTTCGGCATGGGAGTTGCCGACATCGAAAGCTTGGCTCCGTCGTTTCGAATTGAATTGCGAGCACATTTAGGGAGATTCAAATGAAATCAAAAGCAACTTGGTTGGTCCTCATTGGCGTGCTGGGCATTTTCCTTGCCGGACTAACTTGGTTCAGCAATGGCGGTGCGGGGTCATCGTTGGCGCCAACAAAGTTGATTGGCAATGGGGCGGAAGCAGCCGATGTGGGGACATCGGTTTCTGGCGACCTTGAGTCGGTCATTTCGGCTCGAGCTGATTTGCGCAAGTCCACAACTGCTTCCGCTGAGGTCGGCGATACTTCGAACGTCGAAGTCAGCGCTGAAGAAATGGACTCCAAGGCGCGAAAGAAGCGATTCACTGACGCTTGGCACTACAGGCCGCTATCCGTTGAGGCGATGACGAGCCCGGAATTCGAATACGGTCAGAATGACAATGTGACTAGCCTGAGGGTCATTACTGGGTTGTGGGGTTTGACCACGCAGGACTTTCGAGAGGTCTACGCAGAGACAGAGGACGAAGACCTGCGCGGTTGGGCGATCATGGGGACTTGCTTTGGAGAGGGATTAGGCAATGACGATTTAGCGTGGGTTGAAGGTCTTGCTGTCCAGGAGTCGAAAGAACCTGGGGTCGACCAAATTGCAGCCATCTATGCTGCACGCGAAGCTGCTTCCTTTCACAAGTTGGACAATCCCGAAGTGTTGCAACGCATTTCGGGCGAGCTTCTCAATCAATTGGGGTCGGACGGAGCATCGACGCTGGAAACAAATGCTGCCCTTACGTTGGCATTTCAAGCTACCGACGAGCTGGGCGGTGATCTGTCACTGGAAACGTTGGAGTCGTACGCACTCAATGCGGACGCTTCGCCCGAGTTGGCCGGGAAATGCTTCGAAGTTTTGGGACGCACGGGTGGCGCGGAAGGGGCGCAAGCTGTCATAGGCGCTGCGCTACGTGGAGAGCCCGGAGCTCTGGAGGGAATTCGCTCGCTGCATGACCAATCGGCAATTCCGGAGTTGTCGAAATGGATTGACGCTATTGGCTCTCCAAATGGTGATGATGAAATAGGTCTAGCGGCTATCAGTGGGATGTTGTCAACAGGTTCCGAAACTGCATTGGAAACCTTCAAGGACCTAATGCTCGGAAATGATTCACTAACTCCCGAACAGAACGAGCATCGGCGGCAACTTGCACTAAATGCAGTTGAGGATCTATCTGATATCCGATGTCGTGGGCTCGGTGCTGAGATCGTAATATTCAAGAATGCAATGTGGAGTGATTCGGAACACCCAGAATTAGAGAGTGTTGCGAAGGAATTGCATCGGAAATTGCAACAGCAACGATTTGTGCAGAGCTCCGTAATGTTTTCTCCCTCAAGCGCTTCATCCAAAGAAGTAGCCGCTGGAATTCGAAGAGTGCTGGTGACTCTGCCACCCGGAGACCTGAGCATGAATTATCTGTGGTCAAGCCTAGTCAAGTACGGGAGTGCGGAAGATCTCGCCTTCGTAGAAATGAATGCGCCGCCTTTAGCTTTTCAGAACATGAGCCAGCAGCTTGCGCATGCCCGAGCTCGGCATCGCCGCGACTCCATCAATGAGGCTTCAGATGCCGACTAACTCGCCTCACTCGCGTTCCTGTTCCAACTGGCGTTTGGCTTTTATTGCGGGCCTGTAGCCTGGGGCGAGTTGGAGGGTGGTGGCGTATTGTTTGGAGGCTTCGGCTCGATCGCCCAGGCGCTGGCTTAGTTTGCCGAGCCAGTAGTGGCCGACGGCGCGAGCGGGGACCTTGAGGCCCGCGGTGTCGAGCAGATCGACGATGGGGTAAAGGGTTTCGAGGCCTTCGCGGGTCCAGGCTTCCTGCTGTTCGGGCGTGAATTGAGGGAAGACGAGCAGGCGCAGTTTTCCGTGGCGGTGGAGGATGTCTTCGAACCAGAGTTGGAAGTCGCGCTCTTCGAAGGTTTGGTGGTGTGTGTTGAGGCGCACCCATTCTTGCTCGAGGTGCTTGCGCCAGGTTGCGGGTCGCAACTCGGGCGGAGCGATGCGGGCCTGGGGTCTTTGGTCGTAGGTGTAGGCGAATTTCTTCCAGGGTTGGATGGCACCCAGTGACGAAGCACCCACCGACCACAACATGCTAAGGGCGAGCAGAGTGCGCAGCCCGTTGGACATGGGTTTGGGTTCGCGATTGCCGATCCACGCTGCGAGGGGCAGCATCAAGAGTGGGCTGAAGACGGCGAACCAACGCATGCCGAAGGCGGAGCCGCCGAAGTTGCGGGATTGGGTCAGGTAATAGGCCGCGATGCCGAGGCTGCTGAACCAAACGGCGCAAAGGAGACCGGGAGCGAGCGCTTCGCTTGATTCCTTGTGCTTGTTCTCTGCGGGCCGGGTTCGCGATCGAAG
>JAJDES010000147.1 GCA_029259675.1 Planctomycetota bacterium | reverse complement strand
TTCTGGATTCACGAGGGCTTTGCTACCTACGCGGAGAGCCTCTTCGTCGAGCACACCTATGGGCGTGAGAAAGCGGACGAATACCTAGCACTGACGCGCTCCATGATCGCGGATGACTCGCGCCTGTTCCGGGGGCGGGGCGTAGATGCGGACAAGGCCTATGGCTCCGTTATTTATCTCAAGGGCGCATGGGTTTTGAATACCCTGCGACACTATCTGGACAACGACGAAGTTTGGTTTGCGTGCCTGCGTGAATTCAACTTGGCCCACCGCAACGGCAACGTGTTGACCGAGGACTTTCAACAGGTTCTGGAGCGCTTGAGCGAACGTAACTGGCAGCAATTTTTTGACGAATGGTTCTATGGAGTCGGATACCCGACCCTAAAGGGCAACATTTCCAGCCTGGGCCGAACCATCATGATCGATGTGGACAATCCCATACGACACGGCACGCCCTTCCACGTCCCCTTAGACGTGTCGTGGGAAGAATCCGGAACCCGAAAGACGAAGCGCGTTCCGCTCGTACCGGGCCCCAACGCAATTCGCATCGGCTGCGCGGCAGCGCCGAGCCACATTCGAGTCGAGCACATGGAGCGCGTGCTCGGAAAGCACGAAGTAGTCGTGATCAAGAGTATCGGTCGCTAGAACAGACCGGATTGCAACTCGCACCCACCGGTTCCCGCGGCTCCTCTCTGTGACTCCTCTCTGTGACTCCTCTCCGGGGCCCGCATTCACGCTCCACAATCAAACTTCGCTGGCTGTGGCCCGATCGGATGAAGTGCCGTCCGTTGCTGGCTCAACTCCAAGTTTGGAAGCAGCAGGCCGCGCTTGGCCGCTTGCATCACGCGCCCGTGTGAGCCTGCCGGGCATGCTGGCCGATCAGGTTGGCCGGGCGAGCATGGGGCATCCGTACCTTGCAGAGAGTTCAAGCCCAATCTGGCCCTCGATGCTCGCGCTAAAGCCTTCGAGCGCATAGCGTCCGTACATGCACAACTCCCCCGCCACCCTCGGCCCAAACGGCGGACAGCGACGCGCCGGCGTCTGGCTGCATCCCACTTCGTTTTCCGGCCCCTATGGTTGTGGAAAGCTTGGCAGCGAAGCGCGCAAGTTCATTGATTGCCTGTCGGCGGCGGGTGTGGGCCTGTGGCAGGTGCTGCCCATGAATCCGCCGGGTCCGGGCCTCAGTCCATACATGGCCCACTCCAGCCGCGCATCGAATGCACTGCTCATCGACCCTGAAGACCTGCGCGATTGGGGCCTGTTGAGTACGGACGAATTGGAGGCTGAGCGCAGCCCCAACGCCCTGCGCCGGCTCGATCCGCGCGACGCCAAACAACGCGCAAGTCGCTTGCTGCGCCGGGCCCACGGGAACTTTTGTCAGCACAACGCAGGCGGAGACGAATTGCACAAGGAGTTCTACAGCTACTGCGAGGGAGCCGCGGATTGGTTGGAGGACTGGGCGCTTTATGTCAGTCTCAAGCAACGGGCGCGGGGTCGCGCTTGGTACAGCTGGGAACGCGACTTGGCCCGGCGAGAGCCCGCTGCCCTGGAGCGCGCCCGCAACGAATTGGTCGATGAATTGGATTACCAACGCTGGCTCCAATTCCTTTTTGAGCGTCAATGGAGGGAGTTGCGCAAATACGCTCGGGAAAAATCCGTCCTCACATTTGGCGATTTGCCCATGTTCGCCGCGCTGGACAGTGTCGAAATTTGGTGCAGGCCGGACCTATTCGAAGTGGACGAAAACGGCAAAGCCCTACGCGTCGTGGGCGCACCGCCGGACCCCTTCCACAGCGGCGGACAAATCTGGGGCCATCCCGCCCCGCGCTGGGACGCCATGGCCGCCGAGGGCCATCGCTTCGAATTGGACCGCATTCAAGCGGCCCTGGCGCAATTTGATTTGCTGCGCCTGGATCACTTCATCGGCTACCACCATCATTGGGTGGTCGACGCCAGTGAAGCCGATGCGCGCAACGGCCACTACACCGCCGGCCCCGGGCGCGCGCTCTTCGATCAGCTCGAGCGCGAGCAAGGCCAAAACCTTCCGCTGGTCTGCGAAGACTTGGGCGATGTGGCGCCCGAGGTGGTTGAACTTCGAGATGAACTGGGACTCTACGGCATGCGTGTGTTGCAGTTCGGCTTCGGGCCGGGCCCCGATACCATTCACCGCCCCCACAACTTCAACCGGCGCAGCGTCGCCTACACAGGCACGCACGACAACGACACCAGTCTGGGCTGGTTCAACTCGCTGCCCCAGGCCGATCAGACGGAAACAAAACCGTCCCCCAGTCAGCGGGATCTGTCGGCCTACGCGGGCGGACCGACGCGCGAAGCGCACTGGTGCCTGACCCGCATGGCCTTCACCTCAGTCGCCAATTTGGCCATCACTTCGATGCAGGACTTGCTGGGCAAAAGCAGTCGCCATCGCATGAATCGCCCCGGTACCGCCAGCGGCAATTGGCTGTGGCGCCTGAAGCCGGGCGAGCTGGAGGGCGCCGATTGGGCGCGCTTGGGCCAGCTGGTCGCCATCAGTCAACGCGCAACTTCGGTGTCCGCACTGGCGACGGAATCCGCCGCGGCAGCAGAGACCCGGCCAGAATCAGTCGAGACCGATACCTAGGGTTTCTTCCGGTAGAACCATCACCACCAGGCCCGCCAGCCACAATAAGTGCCAAATGCCGAGCAAAGCGGCGTAGCCGCCGACCTTGGCTCGCGCAGCTTCGGGCTCACCATCTTCGCTGGCGAGCGACAGGATCCCGTTGACCTTGCCGCGCAGACCCAGCCCCGACAGCAAGAGCATCACAATGCCGAGCGTCATGCCGATGTGCACGCCGACTTTCACGTCCCCCATGCCGCCCAGGGCCATGATCAACTGATGGCCCGTGAGCAGCGTGGCAACGCCCGCAACCATGTCGATCTTGTTGGCGCGAGCCATTCGACCGGCGAGCGGTTCCAAGTGCTCACCGCCCAAGCTCAAGCTGTTCTTCAAATCGCGGGTCGTGCCCAAGCGAGCGCCGAACCAGATGGCCATCACCATCACATGCAAGATCTTGAAAATTTCGTATCGGTCCACGATTCGTTTCCTTTGGAGCGGGGCTTGAATTTGGTGCTGGAGCCCATTCGGCCCCAGCGAATCCAGAAAGTTGGGATCAACCGAATTTGATGCCCTGGGCCAGGGGCAATTCGGTTGACCAATTGACCGTGTTGGTCTGCCGGCGCATGTACGCACGCCAAGCGTCCGAACCCGATTCGCGCCCGCCGCCGGTTTCCTTCTCTCCGCCGAAGGCACCGCCGATCTCCGCACCCGAAGTGCCGATGTTGACGTTGGCGATGCCGCAGTCCGAACCGGTGGCCGAGAGGAAGCGCTCCGCATAGCGCATGTTCATCGTGAAGATGGCGGAGGACAATCCCTGCGGGACCGCATTGTGCTTCTCGATCGCGTCATCGAGATCGCGTACGGGGATCAGGTACAAAATCGGAGCGAAGGTTTCGTTTTGAACGAATTGCGCGTCGTTGCTCGCGCGCACAATGGCCGGTCGAACGTAATGTCCGCCCGCTTCCGCGCCTTCGAGTTTGAGCACCTCACCGCCGTAGATGACTTCGCCGCCGCCCTTGCGCGCGGCATCCAGGGTGGCCTGCATGTTGGCCACGGCAACATCGTCGATCAAAGGACCGCACAGGGTGCCGTCGTCGAGGGGATTGCCGATCGCCACTTGGTCGTAGGCCTTGAGCAGTCTCGCCTCTACATCGGCCGCGATGGATTCGTGCACCAGAACACGGCGCGTGCTCGTGCAGCGCTGGCCGCAGGTACCAACCGCGCCGAACACGATGGCCGGAATGGCCAAATCCATGGGCGCGTCCTCCATCAGGAGCACGGCGTTGTTGCCGCCCAGTTCGAGGATGCTCTTGCCGTAGCGCTTGGCCACCACGCCGGCGACTTCCGCACCCACCTGGCAGGAACCTGTGAACGAGATCAAGGGCAGGCGCTTGTCGGCCACCATGCTTTGGCCGATTTCCTCATTACCGCCGACGACGACGGAGATCAACGCGCCCAAGCCCTCAGCCTCGAGTACCGGACGAATGGCATTGATGGTCGCAATGGCCATCAGGGGCGTCTTGGGGCTCGGCTTCCAAATGGTGGAGTCGCCGCAGACCAGGGCCAACATCGCGTTCCAGGCCCAAACGGCGTTGGGGAAATTGAAAGCGCTGATGATGCCCACCGGACCCAGGGGGTGCCATTGCTCGCGCATGGCGTGACCGGGGCGTTCGGAGTGCAGCGAAAGGCCGTAGAGCATGCGACTCTGCCCCACGGCGAAATCGGCGATGTCGATCGACTCCTGCACCTCACCCAGACCCTCCTGGAGGATCTTGCCCATTTCCAGGCTCAGGATTCGACCGAGCCCTTCTTTATTCTCGCGCAGGGCGTTGCCCATTTGGCGCACCAGCTCGCCGCGCTTGGGAGCGGGCCACGCGCGCCATTTCTCAAAGGCTTCCTGGGCGCGCTTGACGACGATTTCGTAATCGGCGCGGGAGGCCTGCTGGACGTGGCCCAACAGTTCGCCCGTGGCCGGCGAATAAACGGCGAGGCTCTCGCCCGTGCAGGTAAGCCACTCACCTGCGTAGGCACCCGAATGGCTTTCGCCGATTCCAAAGCTGGCGAGAAGATCGGCGTGGGGACTCTTGGTGGTCGTCATGGCGAATTGCCGCGCGCTGGCGGCCGGGGATGTGAATGCGGGTCGGGTACGGGGCGCGGAGCAAGCCGAAGGATCGGCTGCGCTGCGCTTGGCCGGCTGTTGCACGGTGTATGCTCCGGGAAGACTGGAATCGCGCTTTGAATCCGAAATCTGCGGGCGGGACGCGGCCCAATCTTCAAAGCGGGCGAATAGGATAGCGATCTAGCTCGCCGAGTGGGACCCACCCCGACCCCAAGCCCGCCAAGCGTGTTCGGCCGGCAGCTTTCGCAGACCGGCCGACTCGTCTCCCCCGCTGCAACTCAGCCCCGCAGGCACTCGTTTTGCCCGCCGGGATTTGGCGAACACACCGGCCCTGCGCAGATTCACGAGTTCCCCCTGCAGAGCTCGATTGGGGGAATAGCTCAGGAATTCGGGGCTTGGCTATCCCCTGATGCCCCCATCACCCCTATCCTCTTCGCCCCATGTCCGAAAAGATCATTTTCCAGGTCCAAGACCTGCACAAGTTCTATGGCCAGGTTGAGGTGCTCAAGGGCATCACCCTGTCCTTCTACCACGACGCCAAAATCGGCGTTATCGGCGCCAACGGAGCCGGTAAATCGACCCTGATGAAGGTCATTGCCGGCGTCGACAAGGATTTTGAAGGCGTCGCCAAGCCCGCTGCCGGAGCCACCATCGGCTACCTGTCCCAGGAACCGCCCCTGGACGACAGCTTGGATGTCGGTGGCAACCTGGACCAGGCCGTGGCTCACCTGCGCAAGATCGAATCCCGCTACAACGAGGTTCTAGTCCTCATGGGTGAAGCCGAGGGTGCAGAAGCGGACAAGCTCAACGATGAGTATGAGAAGCTGGATGAGGCCATGAATCACATGGACATCTGGGATTTGGACAGCCGTCTGGAGCAGGCTGCCACCGCCCTATGCCTGCCGCCCATGGATGCGGACGTGAAGGTCCTCTCCGGTGGCGAGCGGCGCCGCGTGGCCCTGTGCCAGTTGCTCTTGTCGCACCCCGACATCCTGCTGCTCGACGAGCCCACTAACCACCTCGATGCGGAAACGATCGAGTGGCTGGAGCAACATCTCAAGGAGTACTCGGGGATGGTCATGCTGATCACCCACGACCGCTACTTCCTCGACAACGTCGTCGGTTGGATGCTTGAGGTCGAGCGCGGCAAGGGCACGCCCTACGAGGGCAACTACAGCATGTACCTTGAATCCAAGGTCAAAAACCTGAATCAAAAGCGCCAAGCAGATTCCAAGCTCGCTAAGCATCTCAAGAAAGAAGCTGAATGGATGGGGCGTTCGGCGAAAGCGCGCACAACCAAGAGCAAGGCACGCATTAGCGATTACAAAGCCTTGCTTGAGCAAAAGGCGGAAGATCAGCTCGAATCAGTCGAGTTGCGCATCCCTCCTGGACCGCGCCTTGGGGATAAGGTGATTGAGTGTCGCGACCTGACCAAGGGCTTTGGCGAGCGCACCCTTATCAAGGATTTGACATTTACCATGCCCGCCGGAGCCATCCTGGGCGTAGTCGGTGCCAACGGAATGGGCAAGACAACCCTCTTGCGCATGATGCTCGGTAAAGAAGAGCCGGATGCTGGCACTATTGATCTTGGGTCAACGGTCGTTCTGACGTACCTCGATCAATCGCGGATGATTCTCGATGACAGCAAGTCGGTCTACGACAACATCACCGAAGGCAATGATTTGATTCCCTTCGGCAACAGAACAATTGAAGGTCGCGCCTATGTGGCGCGCTTCAATTTCAAGGGTGAAGATCAGCAGAAGCGATTGGGCGAATGCTCCGGTGGTATGCGCAACCGCGTGCTGCTGGCGCGCATGCTCAAGAACTCGGCCAACGTGATCCTTTTGGACGAGCCGACCAATGACTTGGACCTGGACACCCTGCGCGTGCTCGAAAATGCGCTGCAGGAGTACCCCGGATCCGCCATCGTCGTTTCCCACGATCGCTTCTTCCTCAACCGCGTAGTCAGTCACATCCTGGCCTTCGAAGGCGACGGCTACGTCAACTTCCACCACGGCACCTACGAGGATTACGCCGAGTGGCGCAAGGGTTGGCGCGAGCGCATGGGCTTCGGACCGGAATCGCGCGCGGGACGCTACCGCAAGTTGCTCCGCAGCTAGTCTCCAATTCCGCGCCCCCCACGTGCAACCCGAATCCAAAAGGCTCTTGGGATTGGAACAACTCCCCCAGCATGGGGAGCTCGGCTACGCGCGCGACATCTTGAACGACTACGACCCGTGGTGTGAGGAACAAGCTCGCATTCGCGATCGCATCTTGTCGTTCATGGCTGAGCATTCGGACGCCGCCCTGCGCACCTGCGCGCCCGGGCACTTAACGGCTTCGGCCCTGGTGCTCGAAGAGGGCACAGGTCGTTGCCTCTTGACGCTGCACCGCAAACTGCAGCGTTGGTTGCAATTGGGTGGACACTGCGACGGCGACACGAATCTCGTGCGTGCGGCACTGTGCGAAGCACTTGAAGAAAGCGGCATCGAAGATCTGCGCATCGATCCCGCTCCGATCGATGTGGACATTCACACGATTCCCGCCCGGCCCAAGGAGCCCGAACACTTGCACCTGGATACCCGCTTTGTTGTGTGGGCTCCAAACGGCGCCAAGGAAGTCATCTCAGCAGAATCCAGTGCCCTGGCCTGGTTTGAACTCAAAGCCATCGAAGCTCTCGACACCGATGACTCCGTGCGGCGCCTGGCGCGCTTGATCGCACCGGCCTAGGCCCGTGGGTTCGGCCCGGAAAGCTCCGGCAAAAAAAAAGAGTCCCCACTCCGCAATCCATCATGCGCAGCGGGGACGGCCCTCGATAGTCAAGCTGAGCACACCCAACTCCCGCGTGGATCGAGAGTTGAAGGCTGAACTTGGATGCGCTTTCGCTAGAGCGCACGACAGAGAGCCCGATTTCGGCTAAGGACGCGCCAAGCGCGATTCAGGGAAAAACGATGTCGATCAGCTCCAGGCGATCGCCCGTTTCGGTATCGACTTCAAGCACCAACCCGATGCCCGGTGCATAGAACTTGTGCTCCAGATGACCGGGCTCGAGCGGCGTGTAATCTTCGGTTTGGAGGCATTGGCTGAAGTCGCCGTAGGGAACGCTTACGAAG
>JAJDES010000146.1 GCA_029259675.1 Planctomycetota bacterium | reverse complement strand
CGTTTCTGTCGCGGACAACTCAATAGTTGATAAGGAATGGATCGCCGGTTCTGGCGCGATTTCCGGGCGAATCTTTGACGCGCAGGGCGATGCCATTCCAGATGCGGTAATCGTATTTCGACCCAAAAGCGAACCTATGGTCGACCGCGGAGCCACCGTATTCGCGGACGAATTTGGGGCCTATCGCAAGAGGCTTAGACCTGGGAATTGGCGCATTTACTTCGGTGGCCGACGGAATGCCAAAACTTCGGGTTGGATATTGATGGGCGAGGCAGAAGTGCAATCCGCGCAAGATCTTGCCTTCGATCTGTACGTCACGGGGTCGCGCGCTCTTTCAGGAGGCATTTGGGCCACGGAACTTGATGAAATACTGATTGAACTCGAGTTGCGTTTGGCATTTGACACCTCGGTTCTTATCGCCAAGGCGAACTGCTTTACTAGTTCCGCAGACTATGAAGAGTATGCGGATGCTATGGGGGAGATCGATCCAGATGTGGCTATTAGCCCTACCGTTTGGCCTCCTGGCCGTGGAGCATTCCACTTCGAAGATCTGCCTGCAGATGTTTATGAACTGCGCGCTTATTTCGATGTGTCCAAGGAATACTACGTTTGGGGGCTTGTCGATTTGGTGGATGGTGATTTGGAATTTGCCCCCATTGGTTTGCCTAGCGAGGGATTTTTGAGGGGCCGAGAGCTCGATCTTTAAGCGCAGGCGTGCCTGTTGAGGGATGGAGTGCGGATCATGAATGTATCCACTGAGTTGATAGCGACTATTATGACTCGAGGCTGAGTTCCAATTGCGAGGAGGTTGCTATTCGGAAAGGGAGAGACGTGCTGGTTGCATTCCAGGGGGTCTTCGTCAGCAAACAAAGGACGGTGCTCAAATGGTATGGATCCAAACCTTTCCTCGCGTCACGGCGCTCGCCCTGTGTTTGTCGTTTTTCGGTGGATCGGGACCTATTGCGCCTGGCTTTGCAGCGCACGGAACAATTTCCGCGCAAGATGGTGGCCAGTCTGAAAAGCAAACGGTCGATGTTGTGTTTCGAACTGGGCGCCTTCTTTCGAACTCTGGTGGAAAGAAAATATTTGAGCCAAACCCACATTTGACTGTGGAACTGGGCATGGACTCGGCGCGTTCCTCTTCACGCTGGTTGTCATCACCTGTGCTAATGCGTGCAACCAGTGATGCGGCCGGCATGATTCAGACAAGCCTGCAGGTTCCCAGAGACCTTGCGCAGAATCCGAAAGCGGTTATTTGGGCCAGGCTGAATGAGCCGGGCTACAAGCAAACGGCCATTTGTTGGGAGCGTTCGAACCCTCTTAAGAGTTGGATTCCCACCTTGACCCCCGAAGCTGGGGGAACCGTTTCGGGGCGGATTGAGGATGGCGCGGGTCGAGGCGTGCCCAAAGCTGATGTGCGCTTGATTGCTTTGGATGGTGATCGGCGCACTCCGGCGGGGGAAGAAGAGACGGAGTCCGATGGAACGTTTGCTTTTGATTATCAGGCTGCGGGTACCTTTCAGGTGTTTGCCCTGAGCCACACCAACGGCATCGGAAACTCGGCTGCCCTGCAATTGGGATTGGTCCAACGCCATCCCGCCCTGAGCATTGCAGTTGGCGGTGGCGTAGAGCTTTCGGGGCGCGTTACCGATTCCAAGCGGGAGCCGCTATGGGGCCTGCGGGTTAGCGCTGTGCCCCTTGCTGAACTCGAAGAGCCGCCTGCGTGGTCGCCTTTCAAGGAGGTTCAGGCGGGAGCACTATTCGGGAATCACGCATGGGTTCAGAGGGATGGGAGTTTCTCCATTCCGGCCCTCGTTCCCGGTCCCTATGAAGTGCGCGGAGATTGGTATCAGCGAAACTCTCGCAGCGTTTTGGCGAGAAGGCTGAAGCGCAGCGGGGTTGCTTTGGGAGCGGGCATTGCGAGCAGAGAGGATGAGGCCTTGGAATTTCAACGGACTGACACGCGAATCGAGCTCGTTGTGCGAGACCACGAGGGTCAACTGATTGATCTGGAAGCTCGAAAGGATGTAGTCAAAAAGAACAGTTTCGGAAGAGAGCCGACACTGGAAATATTCGAAGTCGATGGGAATGGACAGGCATTGTTTGCAATGGATTCACCCTATATCCACCGCAGCCTGAATCGAGAGCTCGCCCTTTATCACGCGCAATCCGGGAAGCGATACCTACTGGCATGGCGAGATTTTGAAGTCTCCTACGCTGAAACCTTGATCGAGTTCCGACCTGGCGAAAATTGCGCGCGGGCGGAACTGCAATTGGCTGACCCGAAGAGCTTAGGCACAGTAACTTTCGAAGTTCGCGATTCTGCGGGAGTCTTATTCGAGAAGCCTGAGATTGAGGTGCGCTCGCTTCTCTCGGGAGTCATGGCCCGAACATCTCTACATGCAAGTTCTCATGGCTTTAATGAAATTTCTGGTTCCAGTTGGACAGTGCGCTTGTCCCCTGGACGTTATCAAGTCACAGCTTACCCCGATCGGCTGCAAAGAACGTCGTGGCGAACCATGCGCCTGGTTCCATACATAGCATCCAAGCAAGTTGTTGAAGTCGCGCCTGGCGACGAGAAAAGCCTTACTTTCACTCTGGAGAATGCGGGCTATCTGTTTTTCGAGTCGCTAACAGAGGGTCTTTCGCCGGATGAAGATTGGCAGATTCATTTTGCTCGCAAGCACAAAAAGACTCTTCACAATGAAGTCAGCGAATGCCTGGATTCGCACAATTTGGGGCGGCTGCGCTTGATTGGGAAGTCCGGGCGCGTGATTGAAGTGGATCGGCTGAAGTACCTCGCGCTCTATGAATCCATGTTTGAAGACCTGGGGGTCGGTTTTGATGCGAGGGTCCAGCAGGCCATTCCGGTAGGCGAGTGGCTGTTGGTGCTGGAGAATGAAGCGCAAGTCATTTACCAAACAGAGATCCGTATCGAAGCCAACAAGGCCACCACCGTACGTTGGTAGGCTGTGGTTGCTGGTACTCGTAGCATGGGCGCGATTTCTGCCCCCTTGCGCAGAGTCGAGACTTCAATGGCTAAATCCGCTTGGCCAATCGGAAGTAGGCGGCAGAAACTGCAAAGCACATCAAGCCGCAGGTGATCATCAGTTTCCTCGGACCGACGCGTTCGTAGAAGAGTGTGCCCAGGATCGGAGCCGTCACCATTGCGACCGAAAAGCAAGTCACGTACAGGGCCATGGCGCGGCCCTGCTGGTTCGGTCCTGCGCGGCTGGAGATGAATCCACCCATGAGTGGGGACTCGAGCATCTCGCCGATGGTCAGAATCAACATCGCTCCCGCAGCAAAGAGGAACGTGCTGCCGAAGGGCAGCATGATGTAGCTGACACCGAGGAATAGTGAGCCGATCCCGACCCACTTCAGGGTGTTCTCGTTCTTCAAGCGATTCACAAGAATCATCTCAAAGGCCACGATCAGTACCGGGTTCATTCCGAAAAGAAAGCCGATGTAGCTTTCGCTAAAGCCATAGGCTTCTTTGTAGTAAAGCGGCACGGTGCACATCAGTTGCATGAACACGAAGGCGATAACCAAGGTCAGCAGCAGGCTCCAGCGCAGTATGGGGTCGCGCAACGGGCTCGTTTCGCTCTTTACTTGAGTGTCGCCCTGAACTACACGCACCAAGCGATGTTTGCGGAAGAGCGCCCAGGCTATTGCGGATGCGATCAGGCACGTGGAGCCGTCAATCAGAAAGAGCCAGTCGTAACTGACCTCGGCTAAGATTCCGCCGATAGCGGGGCCCAGGGATACGCCGGCGTTGATGGCCAAGCGATTGAGGGCGATTCCGCGCGTGCGTTCTTCGCGCGGGCAGATGGAGTTAAGTAGTGCGAGGTTGGCGGGCCTGAAAGCGTCGCCGACGACTCCAATGGCAAATAGCGCGAAGCCCAACGGCAGGGCCGACTCAATGTCCTTGATGAATAGGAAGCCCAGACCGGTAAGGACCAAACTGGCGGCTTGCACGCGCGCAGGTCCGACACGATCGGCGAGCCAGCCACCGAGCATGGTGCCCAGAACGGATCCAACTCCGAAGGCGGCCATAATGATGCCCGCAAGCTTGGGCGTGAAGCCCCTGTCTGTTGTGAGGAACAGCGTCAGGAACGGCAAGACCATCGTTCCGCTGCGATTGACGAGCGCAACGAGTGCCAACAGCCACACTTGCCTGGGCAAGCCCGCATAGGCGCGGCGATAGACCCCGAAAACTTGGGCGAGGGGACTCAACGGCTTTGGGGGGTATGGGGCCGATTAGTGGCTTTCGTCCACGATCAAGCCCAAAGCGGACAATGCTTCGCCGGTGGTCTTTTCATCGAAGAGCGCGAGCAAGGCTTGGATGGCGGGCAGTTCCATTTCACTTTCGCGGCACACCAGGTCGTAACGTTCCGCCTGCAGGAATTGAAACTCGAGCCCGGAGGCTTCGGCCAAGCTGTCCAAGGTGAGGCCCCAATCGGCGCGCCCTTGGGCTACCGCTGCGGCAACGGCGTGATGGCTCGAAGCCGTTGCGCCATAACCTGCGGGCTCTTCGCCTCGGGAGACGTTTAGAAAAGCATCAATCAAAACGCGCGTGCCGCTGCCGGGATTGCGATTGACCATGCGCACTCCGTTTGCGTGCACCGCCGCTTTCAATTCCCCAAGTGACTTGCCTTCAAAGCGCACATCGCCGGGGCGAAATACGAAGCCTTGCCTGCGGCCGTAGCCGCGCAGGATCTGCACGCCCGGGGGCAGGAAACTCTGGTTGTAAATGCCTGTGGCGCCATCCAAGAGGTGCGTGCCCGCAAGGTGTCCTTCGCCGCGGGCCAGGGCGGCCAACCCGCCGCGCGAGCCGACGTGCACACTCTTGACGCTGAATCCGCGCGCGGACAATTCCGACCCGAGCCAGTCGAGGCCGACGCAATGGCTGCCGATGGTCACAAGATCCGCCGGGCGAATGCGATCGGATAGGGGATGCACTTGGACCGCACTGCCGGCGGGGATGTACTCGGTGTGCCTGTCGATGCGCACGAATCCGTCGGCGCGCGAAAAGGTGCTGACGCTTCCCGATCCGCTTCCGAGCGGATAGGCGGCCATGCCCTTCGGACCGGGCACCAAATCCACCAGGCAATATTCCGTACGGCCGGGAGCGGAAGCGATGCGCAGGGGAACTGTGGCTTCGAGGTTCCCGCGCTCGGCCTCGGGCCTTCCCCCCAGGCGTCGCAACAAGGGCGCGAGGAATTCGTGGAATGTGAAGATGGCCGAGGTCGGGAAGCCGGGCAGGATGGCGATCGGTACCTTGCCAATGACGGCCAAGCAAAGCGGCTTGCCCGGTTTGAGCGCGACGCCGTGCACGACGATGCCCGGAGAATCTGCGTGCTCGCCGGCCAACTCGGCCAGGACTTCGGCGTTCAGGTCGCCGGCTCCCTTGGAGGTTCCGCCGGACAGGAGCAACATATCCACCGGCTGCTGCCCTTCAATCAAGGCCTTGAGCTCTTCGCGAATGCGCGCGCGATCATCGGGCAGGATCCCGCATTCGATGGGCGTTCCGCCCATCTCGGTCACAGCGTCGCAGAGAATGCGACCGTTGGAATCGTAGATCTCGCCGACGGACAGGGGCTCGCCGAGCGGGCGAACTTCGTCGCCGGTCGAGAGCACGGCCACGCGCGGTTTGGCGATGACACACAATTGGTCCGCGCCGACAGCCGCCGCCAACCCGGTTTCGCGCGAGCTGAGCCGCGTGCCGCGCCGAATGACAATTTCGCCCAGGCCGAGGTCGGTGCCGGCCGCCGTCAAATTGGCGCCGGGGGCCAGGGCCCGCTCCACGCGCAACTTGCCGCCAGCAACGCTGGTGTCTTCGATCATGACGACCGCATCGGCGCCGCGCGGAATCACTCCGCCGGTTGCGATCGACATGGCGCGGCCCGCTTCGAGCTCAAAATCGGTTGCGGGTGCTACGCCGGCGGCCAGGCTTGCGGTTTCGAGTTCCAGATAAACCGGCGACAATTCGTCGGCTCCGGCTGTATCCGCTGCGCGCACGGCGAAGCCGTCCATATTGCTGCGGTCGAAGCCGGGCACGTCGATCGGGGCGCGCAGGTCCTCGGCAAGAACGCGGTCCAAAGCGTGCTTGGGATGCACGATTTCCGAACGTGCTTGAAGCGCGCGGGTGGCGGCCTCAAACCTGTGTTTGGCCTCCGACTCCTCGATCACATCCAGGAACTGTCGCTGCTTCAATTCACTATGTCCGCGCCGGTGCCCAGGGGATCGTAGAGAAACAATTCCAATTCGCAGCCCTCGGCCAGGCCCTCGGAATCCTCCGCGAGCAGGGCGAAGCCGTCGGCGCGCGTTGTGGATGAGAGCACGCTCGCTCCCGCAGCAGCCAAGGGCGCAACGTGTGTGCGACTGCCTTCGAGGTGCTTCAGTCGCACGTAATCCACGCGTCCCACGCGTGAACTGATGCGCCTGGCAAGGGTGCGCTTGCACTTCAAATAGGGCAGTTCTGTCGAAAGGCCCGCCATGCTGCGCAGGGCCGGTGCGGTCATGAGGTCGTAGCCGCAAAGGCAAGAGACCGGATTGCCCGGGAGAAGGAAGACCGGCTTGCCCGCGATTCGCCCGATGCCCGTCGGTGCCGCCGGACGCAGGGCCACTCCGTGCACGCGCAGTTCTCCGAGTTCGCGCACGAGCTCGGGCAGGTAATCTTCGCGACCGACCGAAGAGCCGCCGGCTGCGATCAGCAGGTCGATGCCATCCATATTCATCGCTTGCTTCAGCGCTTCACGATCGTCGCCGAGTCTCAGGCATTCAACCAACTCGCCGCCGTCGCGTTCCACAAGGGCACAGAGCAAGGGAGTGTTGCTATCCACGATGCAGCCGTCCGCGGGTTTGGATCCGGGCGGCAACAATTCGTTGCCGCTGACGAGGATGCGCACGCGCGGCCTTCGCACCACGCGGACGGGATCGTGTCCGATACTGCTGAGCAAGCCCGCATCCTGGGGGCGCAGCCA
Organism: Planctomycetota bacterium; assembly: GCA_029259675.1. GTDB lineage: Bacteria > Planctomycetota > UBA1135 > UBA1135 > JAJDES01. The sequence goes on along the minus strand of JAJDES010000146.1, from coordinate 1,137 downwards.
GCGACCTGCGCAGAGAATGGTCTCGCCGAGGGCGACGTCTTCGCCGATGCGTCCGACATGCTTTCCCGTCGCGGCGGCCAGGTGCAGCTTGACCTTGTTCCCATCCTCCTCGCAGTCTTCGGCCATCACCACGGCGTCCGCGCCCTCGGGCAAGGGCGCGCCGGTCATGATGCGGCAAGCTTGGCCACTTTGGAGCGGTTCCACATTCTGTGCACCGGGCATGGATTCCCCGGCCAAGGTCAACTCGACCGGATCGTAAAGGGAAGCGCCCAATGTGTCGGCGGCGATGATGGCGTAGCCGTCCATGGCGGAGCGCCGAAAGGGCGGGACGTTGACCCCCGCGACGACGTCTTCCGCCAAAACGCGCCCGGCGCAGTGCGCGACTCCGATCGCTTCCGCTTCAAGCGCAGCGCATTCCGAAAGTGCCGTTGCGCGCGCAGCCCCAAGGGTTGCGCGTCGCACGAATCCGCGCATGCGAATGTCCACCGTTGAGCTGGAGCCGTCCGCTGCTTGCTTTGCGGGTTCACCGGAGGAGTGCGGAGCGGCGGCGCCTCCCACCACCATTCCAATCAACTCGATGCGATCTCCGTCGGCAAGTTCATGCTGATCAAGCTCGCTGCGCGACAGTTCCTCTCGATTGCGGGTCAAGAGGAAGTACGGGTACACGTGGCCGTTCCGGTCGAGTATGCGTTCGCGCAACCCGGGATGGCGAGCGAATAGCTTTTCCAAAGCTTCGGCCACATGGGCGGCTTCGAGATGGAGTTCGCGCTCGTGTGCAGCGTAGCGGCCCAGCACCCCCGGGATGATCACCTTGACGGTCATGCCGGCAGGATAGCAGGCCCGGGGGGCTCGAACAGGTTGCGCTGGAGTTGCCACGGCATCTCTCGGACGCAGGCTGCGCTTCCACAGAATGAAGTTGCTGTTCGGACCTGTGCTCGAGGGCTCAGTGGGGGCACGCGCGGTCCGGGCCCCATGGGGCTTGTCCGAATCAAAAGGGGCTTGTCCGAATCGAAGCTGTTGGCCCTAAGCGCTCTGGGGGCTCCAGACCGTGTTGTAGAGCGTATCCCGTTCGATCGGAATGCGGCCCACATCGCGGATGGCTTGGATTAGGTCGGCGCGCGCCGTTTCCTGGGGCGT
>JAJDES010000145.1 GCA_029259675.1 Planctomycetota bacterium | reverse complement strand
CAAGCTCTGCGATGCGGGCCAGGGACATTTCGAAACGGGGCTCGGGACAAGGAGGCGGAAATCGTCGCAGTGGGGACCGGACGCCAGCTGGGCCTTAATCGGATCTACCCGCAACTCAAATTAAGTCCAAGCAGGGCCTTCCCCCCAGCTTGCGCGGGCCCCGAATCGAGACGGCCGCCCCGTGCGACAACGAATGCATTTGGCCACCGCCCAGGGCCCCAAAATTGGGGTTCCGAGTAAGAATTGGCTCAAATCGCCGTGCCCGTGTGGGAAAGAGTTGCGCATTCGCCGCGATTGCATTGATTTGGAGTCTTGCGCTTTGGTCGCATTCACCAATCCCCCTGCCCGCACGAACGCCTGGGCCCCGTCGTGCACCAACCAAGCAAGATGAACATACGAATCCCCCTTCTGGTCGCAGTCCTCAGTCTCAGCGCCGATTCTGCCTTCGGGCAGTTTCTCACGCCCGTCGTCGGCCCCGCCCAGACGCCCCTCGGCGTACCGGTTTCGATCACGGTGGCGAATGACAACCCTGGAACTTCATCCAGCTACTTTTGCCCCTATCGCATCTACAACGACCAGATGCAGCTGATTTACGATCCGGGCTGCCCGCCTGTATCAGCCTTGATGGGCCCCTATGGCTGGGTTACGGCCCACTGGGATCAACGCGATCAGAATGGCCTGCAAGTTGCCCCGGGTATGTACTACGTCGAGACCTTCTACGAATTTGCCCCAAGCGATTTCACCCCGATTCAAATTGGCGGCTCCGAAGCGGCGCTGATCTTTGAGGGCACGCCTACCACGGGACAAGCCCTGGGCGGAGCGGTGCGCAACTTCTACTTGGTTTCGCCCCAGGACCCGGGTGAGATTTATTTCCTACTTGGCTCCTTGGGGATCAGCACGGGTTCGATCAATTGCGCGGGCAGCTTTCCTCTGGATACAGACTTGCTGTTGCTCAAAACCCTATCGCCCAACAAGATTTTCAAGAAGTCGCTCGGCTTCCTGAATGGCAACGGTCGCACAACGGCACCAACGATGCCCCTGCCGCCCGATGCGAGCTTGGTCGGAATCAGTTTCCATGCCGCCTTCGTCGTGCTCGACTTGGACGATCCCGTTTGTGGCATACGCCGCAATTCGAGCGCGTACACCATGACCATTACCTGAGCAGCATCGCCCACACAGATCCGGCCCGCATGTCCACGCGATGTGCGCGCCGGATTTTTTTTGCTCGCGCATTGCGCCTAGCGGGGCTGCAACAGATTTTAGGCCGACTCCAGATCCCAACCCATGCTGTAGCGCGCGTTGATTTCGCTGCACGGATTCCAATTCAGATTCCCTTCCGCATCCAGCCAGCGGAAGGCATCCACTCCGAAGGGCCCGAAGTAGCCCGACCGCTCGAGTGCCGAGGCGACATGCTTCAGAGCGGCCTGGAAACTCGCGCGCTCGCTCGCCTTCAATTCAGCTTCCCCGACCGGTTTCGAATCGACCCAGGCACCGCCGGCGATGCATTGCCTTGCAATGCGACCGCATTCCAAGCGACCGCCCCTGTGAAGGACTCCGTGCAAACTGAATTCCCCGCGCAACTCCACACGCGGAACCGCTTCAATTCCGCCATATTTCAAGCTGGACGAGATCCAACTCAAGTCCGCTTCCGTGAGCTGTGCCTGGACGGCGCGTTGACCTCGACCCGCAAATCCGAACGCGCGTTTCAGAATCCATTGCTCTCCACCTTGCAAGTGCAATCGAAGCTGCTCGCGTTCACGGAAGTAAGCGCTTCCAGCTAGACCCAAACCCAAGGCCACACTGAATGCGCGATCGTTGACGCGCTGCAAGACAGCCAAGGCCGGAGCTGGGGCCAAGCGGGCTCCGGCACTCGCCAGTCGTTCCAGGGCACTGGGAGTCGGGCACCAGGCGCGCCCTTCAAAGCCGTTCGCGCTGCAACCAACTTCATAAACCCGATCCTGGGGTCCCAGAAGCTTCGCCTGCGCCTGTGCTTTGGCACCTGCCAATGACTTGCGCGCCTTGGCCGTCAAACCGCTATCCGCAACATAGCCGGCAGGATTCGCCAGCTCCTGCTCGGCATCCAGGTTTAGGACCCAGAGGCGGGCCATGCTTCCAAGCTATCCAAGAATTCCGCGGGCTGCCCGGTTCGCAATCTTGCGGCACGGGCCAGTGGCAAACCGCGCAGGGGCGTCGGAGTCAGTGGCGGCGGCAATTCCTGACGCCAGAGCTCAAACTGCAAGGGCCCCGCCCAGCGTCGAAACCAACGCACGGCGAAGCGCACATGGGCTTCTTCGTCCTGGGCAACTTGATCCACCACAGCAGCGGCTTGCTCGTCATCCGCATTGCGCAGGTGCCGAGCGAAGGTCTGCCCGTGTTCGAGATTTCCCGCCTCCAAACCCATGCCCATGAGCGCAACGAAGCCAAGCGGTGTGGGCACGCTTGGCACGCGCTCCCAAAACCAGTCGCGCACGGGAAAGGCGCCCACGTGCGACCCCAAGCGTTCGAGCTGTTCGCGATACAGACGCGCATGCTCGATTTCCTGCACGGCAATCGCCAGCAAGCCGCGCCGAAAACGCAGGGGCGTATCCACAAAGGCCAAAAGCGCCCAGCAAAACAGCTCGGCGGCCTGCACTTCGTGATGATGAAAACCGTGCAGCAGCTGTGCTCGCGCACTGGCGCGCACGAGCGCGCCGGGCTTGGGTGTGCGCGTCGCCCGCGGGATCAGAACCCAGTCCGCAGGGCGTCCGGGCCGAACCAACCTCCTTGCAGGAGCTTGGGATTCCCAGCGCGTTGGCGGCGGGACCGGGTTCAATTTTGTGCGGCTATCGCGGCTCAAAATATAATCCCAGGCCCAGGCTTCCACCGTGCCCTCGGGCGGAGCGCTAGCGCGAGTCGTTCTGACTGGCTGGGCACTCATGGCCGGCGCCCATTCCATTCCCAATCGTTCCGATCCAAGCCGAGCGCAACTCTCATTGCGGCGCCGACGGTGGTGGAGCAAACGACCGGCTCCACTTGATTGGGAGCGAGCCGCTGCAAGCCAAAAACGATTGCGGGGTTAGCGGCGGCGACCCTTGCCTTTTCCGCCGCGACGGGTGAAACCGGTGCGGCGTTCGGGTTTGGTGCCGTGTCGGCGAGCGGATCCGACCTTGAGCTCGCGACCGCCCATATCGCTGCCATTGACTCCGACGATGGCCGCATTGCCCTCTTCTTCATTGGGCATCTCCACGAAGCCGAATCCGCGCGAACGCTCGGTGCGGGCATCGCCCATCATGGTGACGCGAGAAACTGTGCCGTACTCAGTGAAGAGTTTGCGGACGTCGTCCGCACTGGCGCCGAAGGGCAGATTGCCGACGTATATGCTTTGCATGAAAACTGGGAGACTTGGGCTGCGGTCTGGATTTCGAGGGCGACGAGATTAGTGCCAGGAAGCGCGGGACGCAATCTTTGGGGCCGATCCAAGCTTGATTTGGCCGTTTTTCCCGCACTTTCGTGCTGTACCCGCGGCCTCGGCCCGGGTCGCCGGCGTGATCGGGACGGACCCACTTTCGGGTCCTAGAGGCTTTGCTGCCACCGCTGCGGGCCGTTTTGCCCCCTCCAGCCCTCCGTCGAAGCTCGGATCGAAACTTCGGATGCGGAGAACACGGCGGGCCGCCACGAACCCGCAATATGAAAACGCGCCAAGCTGAAGCCTCCCGCGAGGGGCCCCCGCTAAGCTTGCGGCTGCCGTGATCCGGGCCGAAACCTCCCTGTCAGCCGGCTCGAGCCCCCAAACCAATAGACCCGTGCAAATTCGAACTGCAGACATTTACGACAGCTACGGTCCGCAACTGGAACTGGTTCAGCCCCTCTTTCGCGATTTCGGTGGCCGCGAAAACTTCTTCGGCCCGATTCGCACCCTCAGCCTATTCGAGGACAACAGCCTTGTGCGCAGCACCCTCGAACAACCCGGCGAGGGAGCCGTGCTGGTGGTGGACGGCGGCGGCAGCCTGCGCTGCGCCCTACTCGGAGATCAATTGGGCGCCTTGGCGGTTAAGAACAACTGGGCGGGATTGGTTATCAACGGCTGCGTCCGCGACTCGCAAGAATTGGCTCAACTTCCCTTGGGAATCAAAGCTCTGGCTACACACCCCGCCAAGAGTGAAAAGCGCGGTGTGGGGCGTTCGGGCGAATCGGTCCGCTTTGCTGGAGCCACCTTCACGCCCGAGCACTATCTCTATGCCGACAGTGACGGCCTGCTCTTGTCCAAGCAAGCTCTCGAACTTTGATTCTCGAACCCTGGACTCGCCTTGGCGAAGCTCACTGCGCAACGCGTTAAATAGATGAACGCCGCAGCCACTTTGTGTGGCCACGGCGCTCTGCGTCACAGGCGGGCGTTTTCGTCCCGACAGTGATTTGCAATATGGGGTTTACAGGATGGGATCGACGCACTCGCGATCCAGGTCGATGTTGATATCGCCCGAACCGCTATCGGGCAACGCGGGGCCGCTATCCACTTGCGACAGCAGTTCCCACATCAGCCAACCCGACGCTCCGTAGTTGCGGTTTTTGCCATTGGCGCCCGATCCGACCTGGAATGCCGGTCCCTTGCGCTGCAAGTGCAAGACAGCTCCGGCGTAATCATCCAATCCGGTCAGCGTTCCCACTGTCAGCTCGTAGTAGTGCCAGGAATCCGGATCGACCAGGCCGCCGTGCTCCAGATAGGAAGCCGCTTGCATTTCCTTCTTCGGACTGTCCGTCGGCGGATAATTGTCCGCACCGGGATTGATGCGATCGAGAAATTCAACAGACAGCTCGAAGCGCTTGTTGGCGTCGTCGTCGCGAACAATGATTCCCGTTAGAAGCGCGGTTCCGTCGCGGCGTTCCACATAGGAAACATCGCCGTCAAAGATGAATTCCGAACTGATGCCCGGTAGAGCCACGGCGTGACTCGCGGTGTTCGGGCTGTACCCAGGCTCTGAAATGGCCGGCGAGGGACACTCCTCGCACTGGCCCAGACTGACGTTGATGTCGCCGGTCATTTCGAGCGGCAAGGGATCGCCACTGGAGGGTTGGCAGACCGTCAGGAGGTCAAACCATCCGGAGCCGCCCCAATTCAAGTTCTTGCCGTTGGCACCGTACCCGACCTGGAAGGCGGGCCCGCGGCGCGAAAGTTCAATCTTGGCGCCCTCTTGTTCACCAAGGCCGGTGAGCATGCCCTCGGTAATATCGTAGTAGTGCCAATTGCCGGGATGAATCGGACCACCATTGTCCATGTAGGCCGCCCCATCCAATTCTTGCTTGGGACTGCCCGAGGGCGGATGGGAAGCGTCGCCGACACTAATCCGATTGCGGAATTCGACATCCACTTGGAACCGCAGCTCGGGCTGGGACTCACTGGCAATCACGCCGATGATGCGTGCCGTGCCGTCATCGCGCTCGCTGAAGTCTCCACCGGCGACGAATTCGAAGTCTTTCGCCATGTCCGGGATCCAAAAAGCGTGGCCGCCGTTGGATCCCAGAAGCGGATCGACTTCGGCTTCTTCAACACAAACGCCACAGTCTCCGGCAGCGACGCTCAAAACCTCCAAATTGGAGATGCCGGCGCCACCGTTCAGCAAATCGAAACTGACGACCTGCAACAAGCAGGGCACCTCGATCAACGGATCGTCGCAAACGGACTGGCAGCCGAGTTCGCGCTCTCCCGATGCGGGCATCAGCGGCAATCCGACAATCATGGGCGGCGGAACCAAGCCCATCTGAAAGTCCCCCACGCCCTTGATCGGAGTTAGGCCGGGCGAGGTGCCCAGCACCAAGAACGGCTTGCTAAAGGGCGGAGCCTCCAAGAACATGGAGATCGGATCTCCAGCTTCATAAATCTCTTGATCGAGGGTAAGCGAGACGGGCAATCCTTGTGCTTGGGCGTCGCTGCCCACAGAAGCCAGGGAGGCCGCAAAAAGCAAAGCGGACGAAAGTGTTTGGCGCGGATTCATAACGTAGGGAAATTGGCCTGTGTCGTTTCCAAGAACGACTTCATGTTGGTTTCGTTTCTGACGTGATCTCGACAAAGAAGTGCACCGCGGAAACCCCTGTTCCCGCCGCTCCCCGTTGATGCATCTTCCTGAGAAAGCTACCCCACGCAGTGAGCGCTGCCGGATCGATTTTGAGTCGCCAAAGCCAAGCGAGAAATTCCGCCTCATTTGGAGTCCAAAGCCTCGATTGAAGCCCCCTAAGGCTTTTCCTCGAGCGATGCGAAAATTTTTCGCATGCGCTTGTATTCCCCGTTAGAGACAAGTCCCCACTTGCGTTTGTCGCCCCACCTAGGCCCAAGTAAGCAATCCCCGAATGACTTCGGATCCTTCAAACTTGGTATCCCCCCCAAGCATTTTTCTCGAACATGAACCCTGCGCTCCACCGCTCTTTTTGTGAACGATCCCAAGCGCAGGGTGTGTTTGTCAGTCCGCGAATGGCGGACTGTGATTGCTCAAGCGCTTACTTGCGCGCTTTCTTGAACTCCTCAAAGGGGTCGGCATAACCGTCGCCGCCCTGTTGCGGTGCCTGCGACTCCGCCGGTGACTGAGGAATCGGAGCGGGCGGGGCGGGTTGCGGCGCAGCTTGCGGTGCGGGTTGCCTCATCGGCGCCGCAGCGGGTTGCTGCACGGGAGCCGCGGGCGCCGCACCGGACGGTTGGCGCACGGGATCGGGCATGTCGAGCGACATTCCAGCCGGCTTCTGAGCGGGTGCCGCGGGAGCAGCGGGTCCGTGATCTCCAAGTTGGCTCAAATCAAGCGTGACACCGAGGCGGTCCAATTGATTCTTGAAGCCGTCCTTATCCACGGCCTTGATGTAGGCCTCCAAAGGATCCACTTCTCCAGATGCAACCAAGTCGTTGAGGGCGTCGTTGAGCAGCTTCATGCCGAATTTGGATCCGGTCTGAATGGCCGAACCCAACTGGTGCGTCTTGCCCTCGCGAATCAAAGCTGAAATCGCTTTGGTGCCGACCATGACTTCCAAAGCCGCAACTCGGCCTTTGGGCTTTTTCTTGCACAACGTTTGGGCCACGACGCCTTTGATCGAACCGGCCAACATGGTGCGAATCTGAGCTTGGCGATCGGCCGGGAATTGATCGATGATGCGATCGATCGTCGAAGCTGCCGTGGTTGTGTGCAAGGTTCCGAACACAAGGTGTCCGGTTTCCGCCGTTTCGATCGCGATTTCGATCGTCTCGAGGTCACGCATCTCGCCGACAAGGACGATGTCGGGGTCCTCGCGCAAAGCGGCGCGCAGGGCGCG
>JAJDES010000144.1 GCA_029259675.1 Planctomycetota bacterium | reverse complement strand
AAGATTTGTGCCCGACGGGTAACGGCAAGGCTTCCACCGATGCCGGTGGTGCTGGCAACGACGGTGCCAGGCTGGATGGTCAACGTTGCGCCGGGCAAGACGTAAATCTGCCCCTGCAAGTTGTAGGTGTTGTTGGTGGTCCAGGTCGTAGATACGGCGATATCGCTTGTAACCAGGATTTCTTCCGCATTCACGGCTCCGGCTGCTCCGATACCCGCCATTGCGGAAAGCGCTGCGCCTCTAATGATACTGTTCACTGATTCGTCCTCAGATCGGTAGCTTTCTTCACGGTCCATAGCGCGGAGAGGACGCTCCCCTCCAATCACTGCTACGCCGTTATGGCCGGGATTTTAGGAATGCTTTGTTGGCCTTCCGTGAAGAGCCAGTGAGTTGCGACTCAATCCATTTTCAAGCGCACATGTTGATCGCGTGTAAGCCTCGCAAGCTCCCGCCCCAATGGGCGTCGTTGCCGAATGCAACGGCAACCCACCCGCCGCGCTGGTCGCCGGGTGCATTACCAACCGATCAATGGAAGTTCCTGCTCGAGCTTCTCCCCGACGGAAACCTCGATTCGGACCGGTTTTTCGCCGTTTCGAATTAGCTCGATCGGCGGGATGGCAGCCCAAAGGTCGTAGGCACCGGCGGCACAATCAATTCGGTACCTCCCGTTCTCATCCGTTTCAAATGCTTGCGGGCTGGCGCTGGGTGAACTTGCGGGCCGCAGAAAAACCCCCATGCCCGCAGCCGGATCTCCATTCGAATCCAATACGGTGCCGCGAATGAGGCAACCTTGCTGGAGCGCGATGGGACCCAAATCGGAGGACTCTCCGGCGACCACCACAACCCCGTCGAGGATCTCATCGAAGAGTTCGGGATGCGTGATGTGGACTCGATAAGAGCCGGCAGTTAGAGCTTCGGCACCAAACTCTCCTTCGGAATTGGATTCGAGACTCAACAGGCTCAGCCCGGATTCAAAGCCCATCAATTGTCGAAACTTGCCTTGCTCCCAGCGACTTTCGCTGAGTGCAATCTTGGCTCCCTGGACCGGCCGCCCTCCGTCAGCTGTGACAATGCGACCGCGCAGTGCCGCACCTTTGCTGAGCACTATCTCAAGGCCCTCGACCTGTTGCCCCGGCGCCAGTTCAAACGGCCCGTAGTACGTACTCGCGAAACCGGCAGCCCTGACTTCAATCAAGAAACGTCCGGCGGGCACCCCGTCGATGGAAAAAGCCCCCCGACACTGCGGCCCAAACGTGTCCTTCTGTATCGGAATCCCGTGGACGGACTCGACGGACGCCAGCTTGCGCAGAACGAGCTCAAAATCCTGCGTGGGCACAGCGCCTGCGGGCAAGCGCACGTGACCCGCAATCGATCCGCTCGATTCAAAACGGATCACACAATCTTGGCTACCGGCCGGAACATCGAGAATTTGCTGCAGCTCTCGATGACTATGGGCTTCCACCACATACACAGCGCTCATCAGCCCATCAATTCGAAAGCGACCCTCAGCATCGCTAATCGATTCTCCCCGACTCTTCGGCGCGTAGGCAGCAATGCGAACTCCCTCGATGGGAACACCGGTGGGGCCCACCGCCACTCCGGCAATGATTTGCCCGGAGGATAACTCGAAGTCCTTGCTTTGGGATGCCGGCTGATCGGCTGTAAACCTCAAGTAGCGAACGCTCTGCGTAGCGTAATTCTCGGCCCGGCAGGTCAATTGTTGAAGACCGTCGCCGACCGCCTCAAAGCTGTAGAAGCCTTGATCATCACTTTCGACTTCCCGCACAGCAACTAGGTCATGTGCCTGCGAATCCGAGGACTCGGGCCCAAGGGGAGGAGCGATGGTTAGCGTGGCTCCGGCGACAGGCTGGCCGGAAAGTTGATCGCGAATAGTTCCGGACACACGATTGTTGCGGCGCAACAGCACTTGATAGACGTGCTCCCCACTCGCGCCAACGCTAAGCGGGCCGAGGCTTGCGGAGAGGTAATCCTCGTGAACAACCTTCACCCAGTAATCGTTGCCGGGCTCCAACGGACTCACTTGAAACTGTCCAATTGCATTGCTAATGCCGCGCAGGGCACTGTTGCTGCCGTCTTCCCATTCCAGACCCGCGGACCCGGACTTTGACACAAAGACGGTTGCCCCATCCACAGGCACGCCCTCGGCGTCCTCCACCTGCACAACCAACTGGTTGAGCCACGCTCCGGCAATCGAGTTGCGCGAAGCCGTGTCCATAGCTTCAAGTGAAGTTGTCGACGAGACAGAACTCGGTTGAATGCTTGGGTTGTCAATGAGGTCCCCTGAGAATTCGGCCGATGGCCGCTCCCCGGGCTCCAAGACAACACGGGAATCCCCCTCGCCGTTGAGCGAAGAAAAGTAGATCGCTATCGCAATGGTCGCAGCGACAGCGAGCAGCATGAAGACTTTGGTGCGCATGGAATGAATTCGGTGCTGCTACCTGTAGCGGGCTGTAGATGCGGCTCCAACAGAACTACATCCTTGCGGTTGCTCGCTACGAATCTTGAGGCAAGATCGCCTGACTCGGTTAGGTGAGCCCCCCACAGATAGGCCGGATATTTCATGCGGATTGAATCAAGACATTGCTTGTCGCCAATAAAGATTGCTTCAAGTTCATGTTGAACCATCCAGACCACCTGAATTGTTAAGATTGGCAATTGGGCAGCGTCACCCAAACGGATGCCAAGCGCTCAATCGGACACTTTCAACAACAGTGGGATCCTGTTCAAAAGCGCGCTCCCGCCCCGAAAGAGGTGGAGGCGCGCTCTTCTTGCGTACTGCTTGTGGAAGCGTGAAGCATCGCACCCACAGGAGCAGCTTGCCATCCAATGCAGCCTGAGTGTCAGTCCGAAAGTACTCGCGCGGGCATCCACCGCAAAAGCGGCTCGAGCCCCGCAAGCGCAGCTATTCGGATTCGACTGCGCGAATACCCCACGCCACGACTTCTAGGTAGCGTGCGAAATGCACCAGCGGCTCCGTCCCGTTCGGATCTAGGCCGAAATGTTGCCCCATTGTGCTGGAGCGAATTTTGACTTCCGCCGGCTGCAGGGGCCATGGTGTGTGATGAATATCGCCGCGGTACACACGGCCGCGCTTGTCCGCTGAATACAAGCAGTAACGCTCGGTGAGCCACTCATCAATCGAAGCGCTCGCCGCCCGGTAAACGTCACCAACAGGACGATAGCTGCAATCAATCGCCCCGGGGTAGTCGGGCGCCAAGCGCGAACTTGAGTAGTGAATCCGATCCGCTTCAAAGTTCATCTCCATCTGCGCTTGAAAGTAAGCGAGATGGAAAAACTTCCGGGCAATGAACACCGCAAGCTTGCTGGTCACATCAAGGCTGAAGAACCAGACGCCCGCCTTGCCTCCCGCCTTCACGTACGTGCGCACATTGATTTCGGGAAAGCTGGAGACTTTCGGCAAGGCCGGTGTAAGCCGCGGCCTCACTCCGGTCATGCGAAAAGGAACCACCCCAAGCCATGCGGTCCCGTCGAATTCGTCAAGTTCCAGCGCTGCCGGAACCAGTGGGCGAAGCAAAGATGCATCGACCGGCCAATGGATAAAGGCCAAGTCGTGCCACTGCATTTTGAGCGTCCAGGCTTCGCTCGGCAGTGGCCAGGGGCGATGGCCCGTCTGACCAAGTATTTGGGCTGCTGTCATTTTCGCTCACCAGTATGACTGCTAGGGAACCACCAAAGTCAATTGGATTGGATTGCGTCCCGCTATTCGTTTGGCGGCAGCATGCCGCGTCCACCCCCCCCAAAAAGCATTTAAGCCGTTGGATCCGAACCTTGACAGCAATTCCCCTTGCCGCACGGTGCGCGCGACGGACTCGCAAGCCTGACCTCCGTCGGGCGAGAGTCCGCAGCACCATGCCGTTTTCGTGGACAAACCCAAACATCTAGCTCGCGCACGCGGCCCGAATTCCGCGTTGGAAATCGACGCAAAGCGGAGGTTCGCGCCGCACGGTTCCGGGCAAGTGACGCAACTTGACTGTCGACTTGAATCGCCATTCATGGCATGAGTATGGCGTGAACATCTGGCAAATCTTGTCCGACGTAGTGGTCTTGCTCGGCATCGGCGCACTTCTCGGTGGGCTTTTTGAGCGCGTCAAGCAAAGCGCGATCATCGGGTACCTGCTCGCGGGCGTATTCCTCGGCCCCAATGTACTTCAACTGGTCCAAAGCGCTGACCAAGTGATTGCCATCTCCGAGCTCGGAGTGGCCTTGCTGCTCTTTGCGATCGGCCTGGAATTCTCTTGGTCCCGACTGCGCGGAATGGGCCGCGTCGCCCTGGGAAGCGGCGTCGTTCAAGTAGCGGCCACCACTTCAATCGTCACAGGCGGAGCCATCCTATTCGGGCTCGGCTCCAAGGCCGGCCTAGCATTGGGCGCCATTTGCGCGCTCAGCAGCACCGCCTGTGTTCTGCGCGTTTTGACGGCTCAGGGTGAGGTCGAAAGCGTCCACGGGGGGCGCGCCCTCGGCATCCTGTTGCTTCAAGACATGGCCGTGGTTCCACTCGTCTTGATCGTAAGCGTACTGGCCCAAGGCGGCTCGGGTCAGGAAGTCCTGTGGGGCGTCCTGCGCACCGTTGGAATCGGTTTGGTTCTCGTGGTCGCGCTCTACGTGATCTTCAACCACCTCGTACCTCGCTTGCTTGAGTCCGGGCCGATCCGGTCCAACCGCGAGCTTCCGCTTTTGATCGCCGTAACCTCGGGACTGGGCTCGGCCATCGCAGCGCACAGCGCGGGCGTTTCGCCGGCCCTGGGAGCCTTCCTGGCCGGACTGCTCCTGGCGGAATCCCCCTTTGCGATTCAAGTTCGAGCGGACATCTCCTCCCTGAAAACGCTGCTCTTGACGCTGTTCTTCACCGCCATGGGCATGCTTTCAGACCCCGCGTGGATCGCATCGAACGCGCTCCTCGTCGGATCGGCTGTGGCCGTTGTTGTGATTGGAAAAGCCACCATTGTGTGGGGCTCGCTGCGACTGTTCGGCGCGCATGGAAGAAATGCTGTGGCGGCCGGCATCTGCCTGGGCCAGATAGGTGAGTTCTCCTTCGTCCTAGCCGAAATCGCCCGCGGCAGCTTGCTCAATGAACAAATGTTCATGCTCGTTGTCTCGACCACCGTCATCACCATGATCTTGACGCCCTACCTAGTAGGGAACGCTCCTGTGCTAGCCTCTCGACTTGCGCGCAAATACACGCCGATCGACGGGAGTAGCGAGGGCAAAGGCGAATCGAACATAGCGATCATCATCGGCTTCGGTCCGGCCGGTCGCGCCGCCAGTGAGCGCATTGCCGAACGGGGCTGTCACATCATCGTTGTGGACCAAAACCCAACCGCTGCGCGCGAAGCTCGGGCACTGGGATACGGTTCCGTCACCGGCGATGCCCGCTATGCCGAAGTTCTTAGCCACGCGGGCCTGCATCGAGCCACCGTTGTTGTCGTCACGCTTCCGGGCACGGACTCCGTGCTTGAGATTGTGCGCAATGTCCGCATGAGTGAGCCCGGTGTGCTTGTGCTGGTGCGAGCCCGCTTTCATCGTTCCCTCGCAGCTTTGCAAGAGACGGGAGCGCATGTCGTCATTGACGAAGAGCATGAGGTCGGGCGGCTCATTGCGGATGCCTATGGAGAGTTAGCTCCCGAGCCCGCGCCGAATTCGGCCGAGTAACCGGCGCAAAGAACCAGCGCCGACACGATCCCTCCCAGCCGAGCAATTCTTCACTCGCGCTGTGCGCGATGAGAGCCACAACCGGGAGATCCATTTTCGCTCCGGTGATGCCGTTTCGGAGCGCACGCATGTTCACTTGGGAAGCTAACTCCAAACTGCTTGCTGGCTGGATCTCGCACGACCTTCGGATCTGAAATCTCGCTACGCCGCGCCTGTCTCAGTACAGAATCGGCAGCAGCACGGCAGCGATCAACATATAGACCAACGTTAACGGAACGCCTAAACGCAGGAAGTCGCGGAAGGCGTAGCCACCCGGCCCGTAAATGATCAGATTCGTCTTGTAGGCGAAGGGCGTAAGGAAGCAGCAGTTCGCACCGAATGCGACCGCCATAACAAAGGGCATGGGGCCCGTCCCCTCAATGGCTTGACCAAGTTGAAAGGCGACCGGAGTCATCACAGCAGCCGTTGCATTGTTGGACAGCACTTGTGTCAACAGCATCGTAAAAATCAAAAGTGCAGTGAGTACGGCATTGGGGCCGAGTGAAGCTCCCGCCTCCAATACGGCTACAGCTGTTGATTGCGCCAGCCCCGTTTGCTCGAAGGCCTTGCCGAACGCCAATGTCCCGGCGACCAAAAACAAAACATCCCAGCCGATCGATTCGTAGGCATTGCGTGCCGACAAGCAACGTGTGAGCACCGTGAACAAGGCGGCCAACAAGGCTGCAACCTCTATGGGTACGAGTCGAAATACGGCCAAGGTGACGAAAACCACAAGAGCCAAAATGGCCAGCGGAGCACGACGGGTGTCGCGCGCAATCTGATCCACGCCTTCGACGACCAACGCATTCTCGGAAGCGCGCAACTTCATCAGTGACTCGTCCGTGCCCTGCAGCAGCAGGACATCGCCCGCAAGTAGCCGCAAGTGACCGATCTTCTCCCTGAGATGAGTCCCGTGGCGTTGAACCGCAAAGACGCTGGAATCAAAGCGGTCGCGCAATCCGAGTTTCGACACCCTTTGCCCGATCCACGCCGATCCGGGGGTGACGACGACCTCAAACAAAGTCAGCGCTACGCCCCGAACAGCATCCGAGCGACCATTCTCGGCACCGCTTTTCTCGTGCTCCAACCGCAATTGCAGGACGGCATCCGAATTCCCTTTGACGAGCAGCAAGTCGCCGACGCCGAGGCTGAGTTCGGGCCGAGGGACACGAATCACTTCGCCCCGAACCACCTCTAATACGGAAAGTCCCGCACCGAGCAAATCCCTGTCATTTACTTCGCGCAGCGTGCACCCGACCAATGCGGAACCTTCATGAAGCGCAATCTCCGTCATGTACTCGACGGCTACACCACGGCGCGTCTGAAGATCGAGCGAAGCGCGCACCGGCAGCAAACGTCGCCGAAACGCCAGCACGATAGCGCTACCCACGACTGCCAAAATGATCCCGAGGGGAGCAAAGTCGAACATTCCGATTTCGAGTTGCCCGCCCGAAACCTCCTGCAAGCTGGAAGCCACAATCAGGTTGGTCGAAGTTCCAATCAAGGTGCACATGCCACCCAAAATGGACACAAAAGAAAGTGGAATGAGCAATCGACTCGGCGGCTCCCCCATCCCATTGGCCAAGCCCAAAACCAACGGCAAGAAAATGAGCACTAAGGGCGCGTTGTTCACGAAGCCCGACAGCAGCATCGTTATGGCCAGGATGCCGTAGAACGCGCGAGTGGGGCTGCCGGCGCCCCCCGAGCCTCGAATCCGATCCGCAACGACAGCTGCCGCTCCCGTCCGCGAAACGGCGGCGGAAATCACATACATGCACGCCACCGTTACGACCGCAGGGTTCATCAAGCCGGAGAAGGCTTCCGCCGACGGCAGGACACCAGTCGCGGCAAGGGCGGCGATTGTTAGAAGCCCGGTGACACCGTGGGGGATCCACTCGGATACCAGGAGCACCAACATCAAAGCCAGGATGCAGAGCGTAATGGCGGCGTCAGTGGGCATGCGCTACTCCTGCAAATTCGGTACGCACGAACCGGAAGCCTGTTGCGACCAACGCGTCGAGCAGATCAACGAAGTGCCTCATCATTTGTGCTCCGGCGATACCCTTTCTGCTAAGCGAATATAGCCCATGCAGTCGTCCTTCAACACGATATCAAGCTGCGGGGTAAGCTGTGGGCCATGCTCGATCGTATACCCCCGAAGATTCGCCTCCGCCTTAGACTTTCCGACCAACGAAGGTCCACGTGAACACAGTCATTTTCGTCGGGAGCTCGACGCTCCTGGCTTCGCTTCTCTGCTCTCTGTTTGAGGCGGTTCTGTACTCCGTTAGGGCTTCACAGGTTCAGCTGTTGAAGCAGCGGCGCGTCCCTGGAGCCGCCAGACTCGAACGCCTGCGCTCAAATATCGAGGGTCCGATTGCTGGAATCCTTACCGTAAACACCATCGCCCATACCGTCGGAGCCGCGTGGTGCGGCGCAGCAGTTGGAAAGGAATTCGGGAGCAGCGCGGTCGGGACCTTCGCCGCAATCTTCACTTTCCTATTGTTGATCTTCACAGAGATCCTCCCCAAGAGCATTGGTGTGCGC
>JAJDES010000143.1 GCA_029259675.1 Planctomycetota bacterium | reverse complement strand
AACCTGTACGAAAAAATCAACGGCCAGGCCGACCAGTACTTGAGCTTCGGCTTTGAAGCGCTTGAGTTCCTCGTGCTCGAAAGTGCCGACGGGGAAGAGACGATCGACATCTATCTCTACGACCAGGGCAGTTTCGCCAATTGCCTGGGACTCTTTGCGGATCAACGCGACGGGGATACGGCGCTTGAGTCCATGGGTCCCGTCCATTTCCTGACAACATCGATCGGTGCCGTGGGACAGGTCGATCGCTACTTCTTCCAAATCCTCGGTTCGCAAACATTGGCTGCGTCCGAATCCCAATCAGCTCCCCTGGGCTACATCGAAGACAGTGGCTACGGGGATTCCGGGTACACCAGTGACGGGTACACCAGTGACGGGTACAGCGGCGACGACTATAGCTCAGGCGGCGACAGTGAGAGCGAAGCGGCCCCCGCGGGATATGGCGATGTAGAGACCCAGCACGAAGCGCCGCCGATGGACAATCCGGGAGACATCGCTCTGGGTCCGAACACCGAGCGCATGCTGCGCGCGCTGGGGAGTTTGGCCAATCCGGACTCGGCCATGCCCAAGGCCTTTCAAGCTTTGAATCAGGGCCTGGGGATTGCTCGCGCGCAAATCAGTTATCGCCCGAGCTTGGCCTTTCAGTATGAATTCGCGGATCAGTTTTGGTTTGGACGGCCCGATCCCGGCGGCAACACGCGCCTCTTCGCCCACCTCGGTCAGGCGCAGGCTGAAGCGCGCTCGATGTTTGAGCGCATGCACACGGCACTGCTCGAGGATTTCGAGTTGTTGGAAGAGGGCCAGGCCTCAAGGCTTTACCGGCACCGCTATCTAAAAACGTATTTCTCGCTCAATCAAAACGGCTCCGTCCTCTTTGGGGTGGAAGATCACCCCGACCGCTCCGACGTAGCCGCAGCCGTAGCGCAATTGCAAACGGCACTCATCGAGAGCGAAGCCCTGCAGAAGGACGGCGAATAAGTCATGGCCAGCAAACCCGACAAGCCCATTCAGCATCCGGAGTACGAGAAGGCTCCCATGGATCGGCGCACGCTGTTTCGCCGCATTGCCACCGCAACGGGCCTCGGTGCGGGAACGGGCTACGTTTCGCTCGCCCCCGCCAATTGGCCGCTTTCCTTGCGCGACAACAGCGGACACCGCAGTCAGCACGTCCCCGAATCCAAAGCCATTCCGGACTTCCGCGTCGCCAAGCCCGACAACATCCATTGGGATGTGGGCATCGGACGCGGCGGCAGCGTCCCGCAGATTCTGCGCAAGTCCCTCGACGCCATCGGCGGCCTGCAGCACTACATCAAGCCCGGCGACATTGTGCTGATCAAGCCGAACGTCGCTTTCGATCGTTCACCGGCTCTGGGTGCCACGACCAATCCCGAAATCCTGGAGTGCTTGATCAACATGATTTTGGTCGATTGCCGCGCCCAGGAAGTGCGCGTCACCGACAACCCGATCGAGTCGCCGGCCGATTGCTTCGCCAAGAGCGGCGTGCGTCGCGCGACGGAGAAGGCCGGCGGGCGCGTTTACTTGCCCGACACGAATGCCTTTCGCCTGCTGCACACGCCCGGGGCCAAGCTGATCGAGCATTGGTGGTTCTTTCACCGCCCCTTCTCCAATGTGGACAAGGTCATCGGCATCGCGCCGGTCAAGGATCACAACCTGTGCGAAGCGTCCATGGGCATCAAGAATTGGTACGGCCTCCTGGGCGGAACGCGCAACCAGTTCCACCAGGACATTCACGAGATTGTCTCCGACTTGTCCATCATGATCAGGCCCACGATGACCATCGTGGACGGGACTCACATCCTGATGAAGAACGGGCCCACGGGCGGTGACCCCTCGAATGTTCTCCAAGGCGACACCATCCTGTCCGGGCTCGATCCGGTGGCCCAGGACGCTTGGGCCTTTGAGCATCTTCTGGGTCGCGGCAAGAATTACCCCGCTTACCTCGCCAAGGCTGAGGCCAAGGGCAGCGGCAAACTGGACTACGAGGGGCGCATTCGCGAAATCACTTGAACGCCATCAAATACATGTCCTCGCGGACGTTCCGGCGCAAGTTCCGCCTGACCAACGTCCGCATTCTCAGCCAAGTCTTCTTCTTCGGAGCCTTCATCTTCTTTTGTTGGGCGACGTGGACTTCGCGGCTGAAGGGTTATCCCGTCTCGCGCATTCTCGAGATGGACCCCTTGGTGATGATTACGACGATGCTCTCCACGGGCTACGTCTATCGCTACCTGGGCTGGGGTCTGTTGGTGATCGCCTTGACCCTGCTTTTCGGCCGAGTCTTCTGCAACTGGATTTGCCCCTACGGCACGCTGCACCAGTTCGTCGGTTGGCTATTCAATGTCAACACGACCAAAGAGAACTTCGATCGCAATCGCTACAAGCCGATTTACTTCCTCAAGTACGGCATCCTGACGGTCTTCCTAGTCATGGCCGCCATGGGATCCCTGCAGATCGGCTTGCTCGATCCGATTTGCTTGATGTACCGCAGCGTTGCAACCGTCTTTTCGCCCGCCATCGACATGGGCGTTGACGCGACCGGCAACGCCATTGCCGCCACCGGCGCCGAAGCCTTCTGGCTCGATCAACTCAAGTTCGCCCCGGGAGTTCCGCGGCGCGTGTTCGTCGGATCCTTTTGGATCGGCATGTTCATCCTGGCCTTGGTCGGAGCGAACGTGTTCATCCCGCGCTTCTTCTGTCGCGTCCTGTGTCCGCTGGGTGCTTTGCTGGGAGCGATCTCGCGCTTCTCACTCTTCCGCATCAATCGCGACGTGCACAAGTGCACCGATTGCGACCTGTGCTTGACGCGCTGCGAGGGCGCCGCCGATCCCCAGTCATTGGTGCGCATGAGCGAATGCTTCTCGTGCATGAACTGCATCGACGACTGCCCCGAGGATGCGCTCTCGTTCGGAATCAAAGGCCTCGATACCAAGCAAGTTGTCGCCAACCCGGAGTTCGGCAGGCGCAAGCTGGTCTTCTCGGGCGTCATCGGCGCACTCGGCTACCCCTTCTTCCGCAATGACGGCACCAACACCAACGAGACCTTTTCGTCGGACCTGATCCGGCCGCCCGGCTCCGTTGAAGAGGACGAGTTCCTCGAACGGTGCATCAAGTGCGACCAGTGCATCAACGTCTGCCCCACCAATGTCCTGCAACCGGCAACATTCGCCGAGGGCGGCTTCGAGTCACTCTGGACGCCGGTGATGAACTTCAACATCAGT
This sequence comes from Planctomycetota bacterium, assembly GCA_029259675.1. Classification (GTDB taxonomy): domain Bacteria; phylum Planctomycetota; class UBA1135; order UBA1135; genus JAJDES01. The sequence continues at coordinate 4,070 of JAJDES010000143.1, read as the reverse complement.
CATTGCCAGTTGAAGTGCACGCTCTGCTCGGAAGTTTGCCCGACGGGTGCCATTCGCAAGATCACTGTTGAGGAAAAGTTAGGGAAGGGCGAATTTGAGGAAGCCGGCCCGATTGTGCTGGGAACCGCCTTTTTTGACCGCGGACGCTGCCTGCCCCACGCCATGGAGATCCCCTGCGTGGTCTGCGAGGAGGTTTGTCCCGTCTCTCCCAAGGCGATCCAGACGAAAGACGAGGAAGTCAAGGATGTCACGGGTAACATTGTGCTCCTGAACAAGCCCTTCATGGTTCCCGACCTGTGCATCGGCTGCGGCATTTGCGAAGCCGAGTGCCCAGTCAAGGACGACCGAGCGGTGTATGTCACGGCCGTCGGCGAGAGTCGTTCGCAAGAGCGACAGTTGCTGCTGAAGAACCGTTTCGACACCGAGAGCTAGACACGGCATTAGGCCTTTCACACCGATTCAACTATGGAAAAGAAATCGATCAGCCGGCGCGGCTTCCTTCAAAACAGTTTGGTCTCCGGAGCCGCCCTTGGCGCTGTCGGTGCGAATGCACAGGCCCAAGCTGTCACTGGGCAAGAAGGAGAGGCTGCGGCCGAAGCAGCGAATCCGGCCGAGAAGGTCCCGCGCAAGCTGCTCGGCCAAACCGGCGAAGAGATTCCGATCCTGCTGCTCGGTTGTTCGCAAAAGTTCAATCGCCGCTTCGACAAGATCCTGCACCACTCCGTCGAGCAGGGCGTTGATTACCTAGACACGGCCCTGGTTTATGCCGACGGTCAATCCCACGCGACCATCGCGACTTTCCTGGAGCAGATCGAAGATCGCAAGAAGGTCTGGATCACGTCCAAGGCTCCGACATGGTTGGTGGAGCCCACGGTCGAGGGCATGCAGAAGGATTTCGACTCCTCGCTCGAAGGCCTGAAGACGGACTACACGGACATGTACTTCATGCACGGCGTGAACGACATGAAGCTGCTCGACAAGCCCTTCCTCGATTGGGGTGACAAGTTGCGCAAGACCAAGAAGACGCGCTTCTTCGGCTTTTCAACCCACGGCAACATTGTGCCGGAGTTGATGAACAAAGCGGCCAAGGTCGGCGGCATCGACGCCATCATGTTCGCCTACAACTTTTCCAAGTACGGCGACAAGGAATTGAACAAGGCGATTGACGCCTGCGTTGAAGCGGGCATCGGCTTGATCGCCATGAAGACGCAGAAGTCGGTTCCCAAGCGCCAGGAAGAAGTTGTTCAGTTCGAGTCGAAGAACTTCAGCTTAGCCCAGGCCAAGCTCAAGGCCGTTTGGGCCGACGAACGGATCACTTCGGCGGTGTCCTTGATGGATAGCGTGGAGAAGGTTGATGAGAACGTGGCCGCCGCCAAGTCCCCGGTCAAGCTGGGCATGACGGACTTCCATCAGCTCAACAGGCTTTACGCCCACATCGCGCCCTACTCCTGCCAAGGTTGCTCACACATTTGTGAGTCGCGCGTGGCCTCCAACGTTCCGATTGCCGACACGCTGCGGTACCTCATGTACGGCGAGTGCTACGGCGAGCTCGACAAGGCGCGCGGTTTCTACCGTCAGTTGCGCAGCGATCAGCGCGCACTGGACGGGGTCGACTTCAGCGCGGCCACACACGCCTGCCCCGAGGGCATCGACATTGCCGCGCGCTTGCACGAAGCGCGCAAGCTCCTGGCCTAAAAGCCCCGCCAAGCGAATTCAGCCCGAGCGCTTGGATCCGAATCCAAGCCGGAGCCCATCAAAGCCCGGTTGCACCCATGTGCATCCGGGTTTTTATGCGTCTAGTCAACCGCACCTGCAGGGCTGGTTGCCCCGGAATCAGGTCATTCGCGCTAGCTTGGACCCGGAGACCGGAATCAAGCTCATCACTTATGGTGCTCCACGGGCCGGAATCGGCGCGAGATTCCCTTCCGGGACATATGCGTAACCTCTGCGTCACGCCAACGAATTGGGCTCGCGTGCGCTAGCGCTCACTACCCATAGTCCGGAGTGCCGTGTGTGGGTAATCGCAAAACGACCGTTGCCGGGTATGGGTCTTGCATCTATCCACGTTGCGGACCCCACCCAATGCCTTCCCCATCCAAAACATGAAAACAATCATCGCTCCCCTGGCCGTAATCGCTCTAACTGCCGTATCCCAAGCGCAAGTTTCACGGCCTGGATTCGAAGTCATTCCCGTCCCCGGAGTCCCCCAGCGCAGCACCCTCGACCTGGACAGCGGCGAGATCACCCACCTACCCGTAGCCCCGGCGGGCACGGCCAGCCAAGCCTTCTCCTTCACTTGCTACGAAAACACCGCCGACGAGGATCCGAATCCAAGCGGCAACTTTCTAGACGCCCTGCAATACCCCGCCGGTGTCGAGCTCATGGATTGGGGCATCAAGAATTGCGGTGGTTCCGACTTGATCGAGAGTTTCACCTTCGGCTACGCAAGCACAGCAGAACAGGTAGTTGGAGCCAACTTGACCCTTCGGGTTTATGCGGGTTCCCAGGGCTTTGGGAGTTTCGGACAGGAAGTCGCCAACTTCAGCTTTACCGGTCTTCCCTCCGACGGACCCGACAGCTTTACGTTGCTCATCCCGCGCATGATCACCGTGGACCTGGGCACACAGGCCTTCTTCTTGCCCGATGGCCCCTTCGGCTACTCGCTTGAGAACGGCGACGGTCTAACCGCGCCTCTACTCGTCGATGTAAGCATCATCAACGGCACACAAAACTTCTTTGATGTGTACAACCCCGCCGGCGCATCGGTTGACAATTACGACGGCACCTTCAGTGTTTTGCCCGGCGGCCTTTCGGACGATCCCTTCGAGAACAGTTTCTGGTTCCAACTGGGTCAGAACGACACATTCTCCTCGGCCGCTGTCATTGACGCTCTTCCCAATCCATTCGCCTTTGGTACACCACTCAGCCCGATCATCGGATCGGTCTGGACCGCCAATGTTTTTGCCCCGCCGACGGAGCCGCTGACCTTCGTCATCCTGTCAGCTACGCGCCTCTTCGGCGCAACGACCCCCTTCGGTGAGTTGGTCGTGGACTACTCCACGCAAATCGGCAAGACGACGATCAAACTCGGTCCCGCCCACAACTTCCCCATTCCGCTCGATCCCAGCTTCCTGGGCCTTGAGTTCTTCGCCCAGGGCGCCTACTCCGATTTGATGCTCGGCAATCTGCAATTCACGAATGCACTCGAATTGACGATTGGAGCCTTCTAAGGGCTAGTACACGGCACGTGAGCAAAGCCAATCCGCGCGGATTTCGGCCCGAAGAAACGGGGACCGAGTCCGCGCGTTTTCGTGCATGGACACCGGCTCCCTAAAGGAGCGATCTCGCGTAGCCCGCAATAGGCTCCCGCGGCGGGCAAACAGCCTCAGCTCCGGGCCGGATTCAAACTGCCCGTTCGGTAACCCTCTAGATCCAAAGCGACATAGCGAAAGCCAGCGGCGCGCACTCCGTCCACCAGCTTGCCCCGCAATTCGGGCTCCATCGCTCGCGCCAGCTCTTCCGGTGCCAATTCGACCCGCGCAACATCGTCGTGATCGCGCACCCGCAATTGCAAGAAGCCCAAGGCCTTCAAAGCGCGTTCGGCCCGATCGACGCGCGTGAGCCGCTCCGGTGTAACGATCGTTCCGATCGGCAACCTCGATGCGAGGCATGCGCTGGCGGGCTTTTCACTAACTTGAATTCCGGCCAGGCGCGCTAACTCACGCAATTCCTGTTTCGTCAGTCGCGCATCCAGAAGGGGCGCAATAGCGCCTTGCTCCTTGGCCGCCGCCATTCCGGGCCTGTAGTCACCCAGATCTTCGGCGATCGCTCCGTAGGCCACGCAATCGATGCCGCGCTTGCCAGCAATATCGAACAGGGTTTCGAATAGCTCGGTGCGGCAGTGATAGCAGCGGTCACCCGTGTTCGCCCGGTACTCGGGGCGATCCATTTCGTGCGTCTCGACCACTTCGTGCTTGACGCCCAAATGCTCGGCCACTCCGCGCGCTTCGTCCAGCTCGGTACCCTCCAGGGAGGCTGAATTGTCCGTCACGGCCAAGACACCCTGCGCA
>JAJDES010000142.1 GCA_029259675.1 Planctomycetota bacterium | reverse complement strand
TGGGATAATGTCGACGCCCACAAGCCGTGAGACCCCTTGGCGTTTGAGGGCTTCGCCCATCATTCCGTTGCCTGCGCCTAGGTCCAGAACGCGCAGGGCAGTTGCGTCTTGACCGTTGGCCTCTACCGTTCGGCGCAGGATGTCGGCCACTTTGGTCGGCGAAGTGCACTTGAGTCGGTCGTAGAAGAGCTGCTCGTACAAGCCCGGTCGCTCGTAGATTCTCGCGTAGTCGTGGAATCGTAATCGAATCCGGTCGCCATCCTCTACAACGTAGAAATAAACTTCATCTTGAGCGAGGTCCGTGGCTTTTTGCGGCGGAAAATGGATGCGGTGCCGGGTGGGCATGACGTTCTAATCGAGCGGTTGTTCTTATGCGAGCACGTAAGTGCGTCATGCCTTCGGGGCGTTGCATGACGAAACGCTTTCGCTTCGAGTGCAGTCTCTGCCGAATGACAATCAAGCGTTCTTCAACCGCTGAAGCCGCAGACGGAACTGCTTGAAGGTGGTTTTGGCACTATATCACACCGCAATGGGCATCGCAAAGATCGACCCGACTCCGAAGCGAAAGCAAAAGGAATAGCAGCACCGCAAAACGCAATCGTTCTTGCAATTTGTTCCCACGCCAAGGAGTTCAACCACCCGTGACCGGGAATCGCAGGTTGCGAATCAATTGGAACTCGGAAGGGGAGCGCGATTTCCAGGCAAGTTCATTCCGTTTGACAAGGGATGCACGGAAACGGCCGAAAGCTGCACGACTCCGCGATTGTTAGGAACTGATGCGTTCGAACAGTCCGGTTGTTAGGCCGACGCGGGCGGTGGGAGCCGAGAAATCAATGAGAGCGCCTTGCAGCCACAGCTCGATATCGGCGAACAGCGGGTCGTTCGGAATTGCGAGGTTGAGAACGGACGGCGTGCCGGGAGACCAGAACGAAGTGAACTTTGAGAACACGATGCCGGTAAAGTCGATTAAGTAATCACCGCTGGATCCCGGTGCCGCCATGCCCCAACCGGGAATCGGTGTTCCGTTCGGAAGGCCTGAATCGGGACCAAGTGAAATCGACAAAAGGCCAATCGAGCCGGGCGGAAAGCTTGCGCCGGGGTCGTCAATGGCAAGTTGTACGGAGCTGCCGAGCTCAAAGGCGCCACTCGAAACAAAGAGGCTGTCTTGCGGGTTGGAGCCTGATCCAAGCACGCGTTCGGGCACTGCAATTTCAAAATCGTCGATCCAAGCGCCGGCCTCGGTTTCAATCCCGTCTGACTTCATGCGAAAGCGCAGTTTCACGCTCGGAGTGAGCGCCGGATCGAAGCGCTGGCCGAAACCGACCATTGAGGTGGTCGTGTAGGCTCTCGAATGATCGCCCAAGGATGACTCCCAAGTAGTGCCGCCATCGAAACTGATTTCGTGGTGCACGCCGTCTCCGATGGCTTCCGTCTCCACCATACGTCGCCACAACAAATAGACTTCGCGACGATTCGCCCAAGGCGTGAGGTCCAGTGTAGGCGAGACCAGCGAGCTGTTGGAGTCATCGGGATAGCTGCAGTCAATAAGTCCGGTGCCCCACAGGGAGCCGGCGGGAATATGACCTGAGTTGGGGAAGCTGAAGCAGTTTTGCGGTGTGCCTCTTCCCCAAAGCGGCTCGCCGGTGAAGCCTCCGTCAGCAAGCTCAAAGTCTTCACTCTCGACGGTCACTGTGTGCAGAGTCTCGATGCGCACATCGTCCACATACCAGCCGTCCGATAGCCCGCCCTCGAAATGGAATTCGATTTGCAGGTCAGGTACGGCGAGTTCCGGCCCCAAGCGCACAGCCATTTGCTGCCAGCCGGCGGGATACGGAGCCTCGCTAGTTTCAAGCCTGCTGCCGAATACGCTTTGGACTACGTCGTGGCTGGGATTCGACACCTTGACATAAGCGTAGTAGTAGCCGAATTGCGGAACCGCTTCGAGGTACTGCCACCAGGTGAGTAAGAGTCCATCCGAGCCCGCCGCGGCCGTCGTGTCGATCAACGGTGAGAGCAGGAAACCGCCAGCTCCGGTTCCGCTCAGATTGGTCGCCCAACACTGCGTTCCTGATCGTGCTACGCCGGGACCACTCGTGGGCGCGCCGTGTTCCCAGTCGTTGGTGAAGGCGCCGGTGAAGCCACCGTCGTCCGCTTCAAAATCGGCGTCAAACAAGACCTGCGGCTGAGCTCCCGGTGTTCCGGTGAACAAGAACAGGGACGCAAAGAGCGCTAGCGAATGGTGCATCATTGGAATCCTCCTGGGGCGCTGGTAACTACCCAAATTATGACACGATTCGCTCGCATCGGGCAGTCCAGTAGGAACTCAGGACCCGATCTTTCCCGCACCCCGGATGGCATGGAGCCAGTGCTTCTTAAGCGTGTGTTCTCTCTACCCGATGCCTCAGAATGTTGGACCAATGAACACGAAGGCGGTGCGTTCACCGCCCTCTGCGATGCCGATCCCGATGAAGACCGGGCCCAATAATGTGTCTAGGCCTAAGTAGGCGGAGCCGCCCAAGAGGAATGCGCTCGTGCTGAAGTTGCCCGAATCTTGCCAAAATCCACCGTACTCAAGCGATGCGCCGATATAGCTGGCCATGCCGAGCACTCCGCTGCGACTACTGAGTTGATAGTAGGGTTGAATGACTGCGAGCGCGTAGTGGTTGCCGACCAATTCGCGGGGTGACAGTCCGGAGAGTCGCCGAAAGCCTCCAAGTTGAAATTCTGATCCCTGCCCTCCGTCACCCTCCAATGTGATCCCTCCCTCGAGGGACGAATAGACAGTAAGCCCATCAGAGGTCATTGGTATGCCCAATTCACCTTGGAGCGAACCAAGGCTGCCAGTTCCCGATAACGATTGGTTTGTGAGTTGGTATTGCAGGGCGCCGATCGCGCCGTTGCGTGGAAATGTGATTGAATCGAGCGTGTCGATTTGGAGTCGCGTCGCCCAAATTTTTCCAGAGACGTCCACCTTGGATGGCAGAAAACCGGGTGCCGAGATCTCGGGCCGCGCCGTGCCCCAAATCCAGCCGTATGTAGACCGAAGCTCACCCCATGAACCCAAGTTCCTTCCAATACCTAGTGCCAATTGGGAAGCGGCGATGCTCACTTCGGCGACTTTTTCACCGTTTTGGCGAAACGCGATGTTGTCTTGAAAAAAATTCGACGTTAGGTGCGACAAACCAACGCAGTTTTGAATCCAATGGCTGATATAGCTCGGTGAAGATGCGCGTTCGTGTGCCGACTAAGACTTCGTTGCGCCACTCTCCACCGTATTCATTCAATGGGGTCAAGGTGTGTTGAAAGCCGAAGTCAAACTCACCGTCTCCGCTCCAATCGCTGCTGATTCCCAGCCCGAAACGCAGGTAGTTCGGGCCCCAGGACTTTTCGATCGGGCGCAGCACCACATCGGCTTCTTCCGTTGACCCGGGTACCGGAACGACATCGACTTCAATTCCTTCGAACAGGCCGATACCCCCTAGTTGGATCCGAGTTCTTTCGAGCGCGTCCGCGTCGAGCAGCTCGCCCTCGCGCAGGGCCGAGAAGTGGCGCAGGATTGCGGCCGAGAGTCGTGTTTGACGGTCGATAGAAATGTTGCGAACGCGCAGGGGTCTACGCTCGGGTCTACGCTGACTCTCAAGGAAGTCATTCCAATCGAGTTCTTCGACACCGAGAGGCTTGAGTTGGGACCGTGCGCCATCAGCCGCGTCGCGCCCGAGCTCTATCGCTTCAACCGTGCGGTCAAAGGCAAGTACGGAAATGTCTCCCAATGCGGGAGTGATCGAAACATCCTTGTCCGTGATGAGGGACATGGCGTTCTCTCGATTTTTGGACATCAGGATCCCGATGACCTGGCCAAAGACAGACAGCGGCGAACTGTTGGATGCGACCTCCCCGAGCGGGGTCGAAATGTCGACTGCAATGACGATATCTGCGCCTAATTTACGAGCGACATCGATGGGGATATTGTCGACGGCTCCGCCATCTACGAGCATGCGCCCCTCATGTTCCACGGGCGCGAAGATCCCCGGCAGCGACATGCTGGCGCGGATGGCTTTGGCGAGATTGCCGTCTTCGAATACGACGGCCGAACCATCCGCTAGATCGGTTGCGACGCAGCGGTAGGGGATTCGCAAGTGATCGAAATTCTCGACACCTGCAACGGGCAACGTGAGCTGCTCGAGAAACGATTCGACGTTGCGTCCGAGAATCAAACCGGGGGGAAGTACCGGTGAGCCATCTTTCCAGCCGAACTCAAGATCGACCTGGAACTCCCGGTTGTCTTGCCGACGACGGAACCAAAGCTCATTGCGCGGAGGCGCATCCGACATTAACTCGGCCCAGTCCGCTTCGCGAATGATGGCGGACATCTCCTCAGGTGAATACCCGCTTGCGTAGAGGCCTCCAACGATGGCTCCCATGCTCGTGCCGACCACAAAGTCGACCGGAATCTGCAATTCCTCGAGGATCTCGATCACCCCGACGTGGGCGGCGCCGCGCGCGCCCCCGCCGCTGAGTACCAGCCCAATGCGCGGTCTTCCCGGCCGCTTTTCTGGAAGAGCTTTCGGCTCACTCGGCTCAACCTCTTCCGGAGAAACGCTCGCCAAGGGAGCATCCGGGGGAACACGCGTGTTGCTTCGCTCCGGCAAAAACGGAATGTGGCAACTCGCGCACAAAATGCAGGCCAGCGAAATGCCGAGGGCCAAGCGTTGGAAAGGTCCCGAGGTCATGGCCAGAGTTTGTTCGGCGAGTATTAAGTGCGCCAGCACTTATTGCTCAGTGGCCTGTCACAGCGCCAATCGTCGGGCTGCTTTCATTCGAATCGCGCTGCCGAGCCAGAAAGAAGCGCCGATCGGCGGGAGTCCGCTCCGGGCCTCTCCAGCAACGGGGGCAGCGTGGCACTTGCATTCCAAAGCCGTGCGGGAACCTCGCAGCCACAAACCGCGCGCAGTCGTCCGGCGCGAGCTTTGGGTGGATCTTGAGCGATTAGCTCGTCTGGTCGTCCAGCCCGGCGCGACTCACAATAGTCGGGTCTGGCACAAGCCGCAGACCCGTCTGCCCCGAGTCCTCATATTGCATGGATTGGAGCACGTACCTGATGCTCTCCAGACGAGCTCGCTTTTTCTCATTGCCGCTAACAACGATCCACGGCGAAAGTTCAGTGCTCGTATGTTGAAACATCTGGTTCTTGTACTTGGTGAAGGATTCCCAGTACTGCTGGGCTTGCTTGTCCACGGCGGAGAGCTTCCACTTCTTGAGTGGGTTGCGTTTCCGGTCCTCCAGCCTTCGGCTTTGCTCTTCGCGATTGATAGAGAACCAAAGCTTCACCAAAAGCAGGCCGTCTTCCATGAGCATTCGCTCGAATGAACCCACCTGCTCCATGAAGCGTTCGTATTGCGCGTCGGTGCAAAAACCCATGACCGGTTCAACCACGGCTCGGTTGTACCAACTGCGGTCGAAGAGAACGATTTCGCCGGGCTCGGGAAGTTGTTTCACGTAGCGCTCGAAATACCACTGTCCCTTTTCCGATTCTGTCGGCTTGGGTAGCGCGACTACGCGCAAGTGCCTGGGCCGCATGCGTTGTGCGAATCTAAGGATGGCCCCTCCCTTGCCCGCCGTGTCGCGCCCCTCGAATAGAATCACCATGCGCTGCTTCTTGGCCATCACATGACCTTGCAGCTTGAGCAACTCTACTTGGAGGCGGCAGAGTTCAACGAGGTAGGCCCTGTCGAGTTCTTCGTCGAGGAGTTCGCTAATCCACTCTTCGGGGGCATCGGCTAAGTCGTTGTGCACAGTTAGGTCTCAACTTTTTGGACTGCCCGGGAGCGGAACGTGGGAAGTGTTCCGAAAAGCGATGACGGGCGGGCTTGATTCAGGACGTGGGGGATTGCCCCAAGCCGAGACTAACTGTTTTTCGCAAAGCCGGCATCATGGCTTTATGCCCGCGTGGCAATGTGGCTCGACCATGGACAGCTGTCCTCGCAAGGACCGCCTCCAATCCTGCTCTTATGGGCCTGGTGCATTCGGCCTGCTCCTATTGGAGTCACGACGAAGCGGGCCCTAGCTCTTTTTCTTTGCCTAAGGCTGATGCCTTGGGCTTGGATGCATCCCGTCCTCCCGATCAATGACCGCCAAGATCCCGTTTGGGAGTGTTCGGCTTAGGAGGTTGGCTCGGGAGGTCAATCTCCGGTTGCTTACCCGGCATCTTGATCGGTTGGGGGCGTTCGGGAGTCCCGGGATTCTTCGGGCGCTCGGGAATCGGGTCCTGCGGCTTGGGCGAGGGATTGGGATTGTTCGTTTCTTTTGTCATTGCAATTCGCTCTTAGAGTCCGTGGTTTAAATGTGCGTTCGTGTTCGGCAGCGGGGGAAGTCGACAGGCGTGTTGATCATTCACTCAGCCCTTTTGCTTCGTATCTTCTGAACTTTCAGTTTCACTCGTGCGCTCAACGCTTAAGGAATCTTTGAAAGTCAGCGTGCGATAGGGGAAGGGTATTTCGATGCCCGCTTCGTCGAGTGCGCCCTTGATGGAGCGGACGACTTCATCTTTTGATTTGCGCACTTCGCCCGGTTTGGATCCGGTCCACCAGGTAACCTCGAAATCGATGCTGCTGGATCCGAACTCGTGCGCGTAGATTTGGATTTCACGATCACCATCTACACTGTCGAGATCGTCTAGGGATTTGCCAATTACACTTCTGGCTTGATCGAGATCCACGTCGTAGGCAACTCCACAGATGATGCTCATGCGACGCTTTTCTTGGTCGGTTCGAATCCAGACTGGATTCTTGAAGAGCATCGCGTTCGGAACGATTACGCGCTGTCCGTCGGTTTGGCGGATTAGCGTGTCGCGAATGGTGATGCTTTCGACTTTGCCTTCGACGTTGTCACACTTGATGAAGTCTCCGATTTCCAAGGGCTCTCGAATGAGAATCAGGAAGCCTGCGAAGAAGTTCTCGACCACGTCCTTGAAGGCAAAGCCTATGGCGATGGACGAGAGGCCGAGTCCGGCCAAAATCGACTCCGGTTTGACCGACGGAAATACGACAACGGATGCGGCCAACAAACCAAGACACCAGATGGCGATTGAAATAATCTTCGCGAAGAGATCCTTGAGCGATCGCCTGAGCCTCCGCTTGCCTATCAATCTCCAGTACGCCTTCTGGGCGACCCACGCGAATGCCCAAGTCATGCCGAGGACAATCAGGGCGATGAGGAGGTTCGGTAGGTGCTGGACGAACCCGCGAAACATGTCGTGCAAGCTGCTCACAAGCAAATCCCAAGCCGTTGAAGCTGAGAATTCCGACAGCTCGCCATCATCTTGATTCGTCAATTCGGTCATTCGTACCGGGCCTTTGTCCCTAGTGAACAGGTGCGAGTTGATTCATCACTTCCCAGTCGCATCTACTCGTTGAGCAGTACACGCATGGCTCCGTTGCTCTGGGTCGTGCCTACGGCTACAGGCCGTACCGCAAGCCAGGCAGATCGACGTTGTGAATGCCTTGCCCGGGGACAAGTTTCATCAAAGTGGAAAGTGATCGCGTTGCTTAGCGCTCATAGAAAAAAAGCAGGCGCCAAAATTGCATGCAAATCGCGAGGACGAATCAGTACTTCGAATTATCTAATCAAAAAAGCCCGTTTCGGCTGCGCCCCCTCAAGGTGTTGCAAGCACCGCGCAACCGAGTCGGTTCACTACCGAAACGGGCTCCAATTTTGGTTGGCAACTACTTGCCGGCGTCTTCAATGTCGTCGACAGCGTCTTCCACTGCTTCACCTGCGTCTTCAGCGGCTTCGTCAACGGTTTCCCCCGCCTCTTCCATCGGCCCGTCATCGGGGCATCCGGCGAGGCCGAGTGAAGCGAGGAGTACAAGAGTGGTCACAGCTTTGCGATTTACTTTCATGATTTGTCTTTCTGGTTTTGTGGTGTAAGTCCCGGTGGAATCGGCGCGGAGCGCATTTCTCAACGGCCGGGCCCAGCAGGTGAGAATGATAGTGAATTGGGGCGCAATTAGTTGCTTTTGTCCCCTGCGTGGGTATCTACGCGGCTTCGGAACGCTGGGCTGTAAATGGTGGCGCCGACCTTGCCGTCAAGTTCAGGTGCGGAATTGAGGATCTCCCTCGAGCAATTCAAGTGCAATTGCTGCTTCTCTCCAACGGCGTGGATCGCGATTAGCGACCAAGGCAAGACGCGTACGCTGTCGCCGCTGACTGAAAGGTACGCAATGCGTTTCTTGTCGGTGTCGAAGTAAATGTCCTCGAGCTCGCCACATTTCTCCCCGGCGCACATGACCGTGAATTCGGTTAGCGCAGATGCGAGCAGGTGCCTGCCCTTGTCGGCCTCCAATGTGGATCCGGTGACGTTATCCTTTACTCGAAATCGCTTTTCGAAGGCATTCCAAGTGAAAGCGTCAATCGGCATCACCTTGCCGCTCTTGCAGAGCGCATAGGCGACTTGACCGCTTTCGGGGTTCAAGACGAGATCCGTCAATATCTCATCGTTGCCACTTGCTCGCGCGATCGTTGCACCCAGGATGCGCTCCATCGGGACGACGGAAGCGGACTCTTTGGTGGTGGGTTCAAAATCGGCCCTGCGGACGCCGTAGTAGGAATAGAGCGTGTCGCGGTAGTCCGGATTATTGAGGTTGTCCGGCCCCTCGCCGACGGCGGGCGCTTTATCGAGACGCTTCTCTGAGATCGAAGAGCGGAACGTGTGCTGGCCCGCGTCGTTGCGACGGATGTGAACCGCCGCCCAGGGGATCACCCGCGATTCGGCGCCGATGCCCAGAACGCCGCCGACTGAAGTTGTGACATAGGCGAGTTGCCCGGAGCGCACGTCCATGAACGCACCACCGATAGAGCCGAGCTTGTCATCTGAGTATCCAGCATCGGTACGCTTCGTACCCATGAGGGGATACTCAATGACTTTCGAAAGCAGGAAGGATTGCTCCAGATCTTCTTGGCTATTCGACTGTGAACTCGAAGCGTTCATCAGCTTGCTCGAATTGGCCTTCGAGCTCGCTGGCACGAAGCATTTATTGCTGGCATCCCAACGCAGGGATTCTGCGGATTGGAGGGCGCCGCTCTTCATGATAAAGGCTTGGACGCATCCCGTGCTGGGGTCCACAAGGGCGTCCGCAATGGTGTCTTCAGCTTGATTGTGGCAGGTGGCCTTGCAGCCGACCAACGTGTCCGTTGATATGAAAATCGGCTCCTTCGAAGCGCGTTGCTCCTGGGCACCGTTGTTTTCCTGGGCGAACGCGGAATGGGAGAGGCCGAGCCATAGAGTGCCGGCACAAGCGAGCTTTGTAGTGAATTGCATTTTCTTGGTGGTGAAAGAAAGGGGGTGGAAGGGGGGGGGAAGCGCCTACTTGCAGCTTTCGCTGAACTCGTCTACCTCTTTCTTGGCCTGCTCTTTGGAGTATCCGTAGGCCTTCTGCAGTTTGCCCTCCAGCTCTTCACGCTTGCCTGCAATTACATCCAGGTCGTCGTTGGTGATCTTGCCCCATTTCTGGTGGGCTTTGCCTTTAAGTTGTTTCCAATTGCCTTGAATGCTGTCCCAGTTCATTTGAGTGTTTCCTTTGTTCGATTGGGGTTGAGTGGGGTCACTTCGGCTGCGGCGGTTGCACCCGGGAACTCAGTCGTTAAACCGCAAGTTCAAGACGCAACCCTCGCTACGCAATGACTCCGCGCAGTACTTAGTTACCTCCTAGTGCAAGGAGCGTGCCGTGGCCCAAAAAGCACGCTGACGGTGCGTGGGACGTTGCAAGCGGCTGCTTTACTGCAGGTTCGGAAGAAAAACTTCCGGCACTTCCGATTCCTGCTTAGCTGGAGGCCGGCTCCGAATTCGAGGCCCCGCTCTTGGACTTTCCGCCCTGGCGGTAGTCATCCTTGTTGAGTCCGTGCCGCTGCATCTTGTCGTAGAGCGAGCGGGTACCGACCTTGGCTTGCTTTGCAACTGCGGTCATTCGTCCCGCGTGGGCTCTGAGGGCCGAATCCAAATACGCCAATTCAGCTCGGGCCGCCGCCGATTCGCGCACGTCCTTCAAAGAAAGGGAATCCCAGTTGCGTGGGAGTTCCCAGGTTTCCGCCGCAGCCGTTGCGTCGTTCGGCGTGCCGGTCGGATTTGTTTTCTCTGATTGAGCGAGGTCGGAGGAGAGGTCCTCTACGTCGATGTTGGGCCCGTCACTCAGGATCATGGCCCGTTCAACCACGTTGATCAGTTCGCGAATGTTTCCCGGCCAGCGATAGCGCATCAAAATCTCAAGCGCTTGCTCGGAAACACTCTCCACATTG
>JAJDES010000141.1 GCA_029259675.1 Planctomycetota bacterium | reverse complement strand
TGCGCTGGAAGGCCTCATCAGCTTCTTCCGTTCCCAACTTGGGTGAAGGTCGCACGGAAGTGTGCTGCATGAAGTTCTCAACTTGGCCCGATTCCACATCGACCATCGCCCCGATGTCGTTGTCGAGCTTGTCGTTGTGGGAAATGTCCGGACTGAGGGCGATCAAGAACACACAGATCAGAATCGGAGTGGGCGCGATCAAGCCCTTGATGATCCAGCCTTCGAATTTGAAGTGCATGAAATACGCCATGATCAAAACGCCCTTGGCCAGGGCCCAGGCACACAGCCCGCCCCACCAAATCCACTTGGGCCAATCTTGGGCATGGCCCACATAACCCCAAGCCACTTCGGCTGCGGTGAATGCGAATAAGTAAGCGAAGATCTTGTCGACGCTGAAAGAATGCTTGTCGCTTCCTGACATGGTGCTGCGTTTTTAGCTAAGTCGCGGGAAAAGTCCCTAGAACAGGTAAACGATGGTGAACAGAAGCACCCAAACCAAGTCCACGAAGTGCCAGTAAAGACCGGCCAATTCGAGACCCAGGTAATTCTCAGGCTTGTACTTGCCCCGTGCTGCAGCGATCCAGGCGCAAATCAACCAGATCACACCAATGATCACGTGGGCGCCGTGGAAGCCGGTCATCACGTAGAAACAGGACCAGAATATATCGACGTTCGGCAAGCCCCCGTCGTGCCACAGGTGGATGTACTCGTAGACCTGAACGCCGACGAAGAAGGAGCCGCCGATGATGGTGGCGCCCAGCCAGCGTAAGAGTCCCGCTCGATCGCCCTTCTGCGCGGCAAAGAGCGATTTGACCATCATCCACGAACTCGTGATCAGCACGAAGGTGTTGAAGGCGGTCAAGTCCACGGCCAGTCGGTCGTGGGGGCTGGGCCACTCGGCAGTTCCCGTGCGAAGCACGATGTAGGTGCCGATCAATCCGGTGAAAAACATCACCTCGGTACCAAGGAAGAGCCAAATGGCAAACTTGCCACGCTCAACGGGGGGCCCGCTGTCGTAGTCGTAGACCCCGTGATGGTGTGCCGGAAGATCGACAGCGGGATCAAATGCAGGTGCGTTCATGTCGGATGGTCGCGATCAGGAGAATCCGATGGAGTGCAGGATCGTCGCTTCGACGAGTGCGCTCGCAAAAACCAGGGGAAGGTAAACGAGTGAAACCAGGACGAGCCGGCGTGCGCGCACGCGGTTCTCCTGTTGAGCGAAAGAGGCCGACGCAGCCAAGTAGGCGAGCCCGCCGAGGATGGCTGTGAGAGCGTAGAGGCCGCCGGCTTCGCCGCGCAGGCAAGGCAGCAGCGAAATCGGTATCAAGGTCAGGGCGTAGACGAAGGCTTGGCGCCCCGAAATACCCTCACTCCCCGGGAGTGCCGGGAGCATTTTCATTCCGGCCTTGGCGTAATCGACGCGATAAATCCACGCGATCGCCAAGAAGTGCGGGAACTGCCACACAAAGATGACGGCGAACAGCCACATGCCCCAGCCGTTCATGTGCAGGCCGGTTTCCCCTACAAAAGCAGCGGCGCCGATAAGCGGCGGCATGGCCCCAGGGACGGCTCCCACAACCGTGTTCAAACTCGAGTAGCGCTTCAGCGGCGTGTAGACGAGCGTGTAGGCGATCAAGGTTGCCAGGGCCAAGAAGGCCGACAACAAGGTGAAGCCGATTGCCAAGCCGGCCGTTCCGATGGTCAGCAAAAGGGTTCCAACGAAGATCGCATCGCGCGGACTGACGCGGCCCGCCGGCAGGGGTCGATTGCGGGTGCGATCCATGCGCGCGTCGAGTTCGCGCTCGAGCACTTGATTGAAGATGCCCGCAGCGGCGGCCGTGCAGCCCACCAAAAGGCCCACCAGTAGGGCCGGGGCCACAGCCTCCGACAAGCTGCCGGCGGCATCGGCCGTTAGCAACGCGCCGGCAAAGGCGGCAAAAACGACAAAGCCTCCGATGCGCAGCTTGCAGAGCTCGGACCAATCGGCGAGCGCCGTGCGCAGCCCCATGAGTCCGCCGGCAACTTCTTGCCCGGACGCCAGGGGAGCGCGCGCCTGTTGAACGGGCGGACTCACAGCGCTGCTCCCGCAGGCAAGGAGCCCAAACTGGAGGGCTCGGATGCGTGGAGCTTGGACAACTTTGAACTCCACAGCGCCAGCGCCAGGCACTGCCCAAGAAGCAAGGCCCCGACGATTACGTGCAGCACGGATGCGACCCATTCCAAGGTTGTCACGGAACCGGGGCGAAAGCCGATCCACGCCAGGAAGCCCAGGAGGATCTGCACGCCGAGGAGAATGTGCAAGCGGCGACGGCCGCGCAATAAAGCCGCTGTGGTTGCCTTGCGCAGTCCGCGCAGGAGCAACACGACCATGGCCGTAGCGACGACGGCGCCGATCAAGTGAACAACAAAGCGCAAGCCCGCTTCCGCATTGGCGGTCGGACGCAAGGCGTGCCGGTACCAAGCTCCGAGGGCAATTTGAGCGAAGACAATCAGGGTTGTGCTGATCGCCAAAATCCTCGAGACGCCGGCGGCTGACTTGCGATCGCCTTCGCCGCTCCGATTCGAATCCTTCCCCGCGGTGTTGCCCGAATTCAACCAGTCCTTGGACAAGAGCACGAAAACCGCCGTCAGAAGTGCAAAGACGGCCTGCGCCAAGACACCGTGCAGGAAGGCGAGCTGCGGGCTGTTATCAAGCACACGAAAACCGCCCAGGGTTCCCTGGGCGCAAATCGCAACCAGTCCCGCTACCGCAAGTGGCTTTGCCGCCCCCGATAAGCGCGACCTCAAAACGGCAACGCAGGTCGCAATTGAGAACAGCCCGACCAACATTGCGAACAGTCGGTGCGTGTGCTCGACAAAGGTGCCCACGTCGCGGAACCACTGGTCAACCGGAAAGAGCGGAAGGAACCACTCCCCCTCAACCACCCACCATCCATCCACAGCCATGCCGGCGCCGATGGTGGTTACGGAACCACCGAAGGCAAACAGGGGCATGGCGCTAAAGGCCGTGCACCACGCCAAACGACGGGCCCAGATCGGGTCGGTCGCTTGGGCCTGAGTGCGGGCTACTTCGGCTTGGGTGGACATGTTGGACGGCAAGATCAGTCAGTTTCCCTCAGGGCCCTAGGCCTTGGCCAAATCGCGCGTTTGCTGCAAGTAGTCGTCATCGCACTCGGGCGAGGCGTACTCGTAGGGGCCGCGGTGAACAGCCAACTCGGCGTCAAAGTTGCCGTGACCGGGGGGCGAGGGTGCGTCCCACTCCAGGGTGTTCGCTTGCCAGGGATTTCGACCGACCCGCTCGCCCCAGAACATGCTGTGGAAGAAGTTGATCACGAAGAAGATCTGACTGGCGAACAGAGCAAAGGCGCACATGCTGATGAATTCATTCAACGGCTGCAGGTGCGCATAGGTCTCGTATGTGTAGGGGTCGGCCGTGCGGCGCATGAGTCCCGCAACTCCCAACTGATGCATCATGTAGAAGACACCGTTGGTGAAGATGAAGGAGCTGAAGAAGTGCCACTTGCCCAACGTCTCATTCAACCTGCGCCCGAACATCTTCGGGAACCAGTGATAGATCGAGGCGAAGATACCGAACACCGAGCCCGCAAAGACCACATAGTGGAAGTGGGCTACGATGATGTAAGTGTCGTGGATGTAGATGTCCACCGGAGCGCAGGCCATCCAAATACCGGATAGACCGCCGATGATGAACATCGCCACAAAGGCCATCGCGTTGAGCATGGCCGACGTGAGGTGAATCCGCGCCCCCCACAGGGTGCCCAGCCAGTTGAAGACCTTCACGGCCGAAGGCAAGGCGATCATGATCGTGGCCAGCATGAAGGTCATGCCCGCGGCCGGGTTCATGCCCGATGCGAACATGTGGTGGCCCCAAACGATGAAGCCCAGGCCGGCGATACCGCTCATGGAATAGACCATCGGCTTGTAGCCGAAGATGGCCTTGCGAGCGTGCACAGCCAGGATGTCCGAGACGAAGCCCATGGCCGGCAGGACCATGATGTACACGGCCGGGTGGCTGTAGAACCAGAACAGGTGCTGCCACAACAGCGGGTGCCCGCCAGCGGCTGCGCCGATTAGTTCGGGCTCAACTCCGTTGACCAGCAAATTGGAGGGCGTAAAGAAGCCCGTCAGCAGCGTGCGGTCCAAAAGCTGCATGATGCTCGCCGCCGTCAAAACCGGCAGGGCGAACAGCTGCAACAGGGCGGCGATCAAGAGGCCCCAAATGGAAAGCGGCATGCGCATCATGGTCATGCCGGGCGCACGCATCTTGACGATTGTCGTCACGTAATTGACCGCACCCATCATGGATGAGATGCCGACCCAAGTCAGGGCCATCAACCACAGGGTTTGACCGGTCCAGAATCCGCTCGCGCTGGCGGGCGCCGCGCTGCCGACCGTTGAAAGCGGCGGGTATGCCGTCCAACCGGCGGCGGCCGAACCACCCTCCACCATGAAGCTCGTCACGGCGAAGAACATGGCCGGAACCATGGCCCAGTAGCCGAACATGTTCAGCTTCGGGAAAGCCATGTCGGGCGCGCCGATCATGAGCGGGATCAGGAAGTTGCCGAAGGCTCCCGTAAGTAGCGGGATGATCACGAAGAAGATCATCACCGTGCCATGCATGGTGAACAGCATGGTGTAGAACTCGGGACTGATCACGCGGCCGGTCTCGGGGAACAGCAAACGCCCGATTACGGGCATTTCGGTCCAAGGCCAAGCCAATTGCCAGCGGATGGCCATGGCCATCAGGCCGCCGACCACGAAGAACAATAGGCCGGTGAACAGGAACTGCATGCCGATCACCTTGTGATCGACAGAGAAAATGTACTTGCGGATAAATCCGAGCTCGTGGTGCTCGTGACTTACGCGAACGGTTCCGGCCTCATCAAGTCCCAGGGCATGGGCCGGGGCGCTGCTGGATGCACTCACTCGTAATCCTCCTCGTAACCGTCG
>JAJDES010000015.1 GCA_029259675.1 Planctomycetota bacterium | reverse complement strand
TCTGGGATGCGGTGCCCTTGGTCAAGCCGAGGTATTCCGTGACCCCCGCTGGAGTGTCGCTGTAGCGATTGCAACGCGATAAGTAACTCAGAGCGTGAATCTGAACCGGTTGCAGGCCGTGTTTGGCGCCTGCCGTTCGTTCTTCGGCCCGCATCCAGTTTCCAAGTCGCTCAAGCAGCTCATAAATGCGTTGGGGGTGCATGCCCACATGGTATCGCCTCGAAACTTTTTGGGGGAAAGTTACTCCGAGGACGGAGTTGTAATGTAGTATCGACTCGCTACCAATTGGCGCCCGCACTCTCAATCCGTGCGAATTTGTCCCCTTACAACCCAAGAAAAGGAGTCCTTCGATGCCTTCCATTCCCTTGCTACTGCTAGTTGCCGGTTCTCTTGTGCTTTCCTCCTGCGTTCAGAGCGGAGGGACCAAGGCCGACCCGAGCAGCCGTTATCGGGGCCCCGGATACGGTGGAGAAAGCTGGTCCAGCGCCACGCCGTCCGCATCGCCCCTTAGCATGGAGGAGCTCGGTCTGCTGCGATCGACCCTGTTCCTCGACGAAGAGCAGGTCGCGCTGCTGCGCAAGTCACGCGACATTTTGGAGCCCCAAGTCGAGGCCATTCTTGATGTCTGGTACGGCTTCGTTGGCGCAAACCCGCATCTTTTGGCAAGCTTCTCCAACTCCGCCGGCGTTCCGGACACGGCCTACCTTGGAGCCGTGCGCAAGCGCTTCGGTCAATGGATTCTCGACACGGCGGACGCCGAATTCGATCGAGACTGGTTGGACTACCAATACGAAATCGGCCTGCGGCACCACTCAACAGCTAAGAATGTCACCGATGGAGCGGACGCGGCACCCATCGTGAAGTTTCGCTACCTAGCAGCTCTATTTACCCCAATCACAGTCACCCTCCGCCCGTTCCTGGAATCCACCGATGCGAGCAAAGCTGAAGTGGACGCCATGCAAGAAGCTTGGCGGCGCGCGGTACTGCTGCAGGTCATCCTCTGGAGTCAACCTTACATGAGTGCGACCGAGTTTTAGACGTTTGCGCGCGGAGCTGTTGGGTGTTGAGCGCAACGTTTCCAAATTGCGGAAACTCACCTGCGCAAAAAATAACCGGGAGCCGAGTCGGCTCCCGGTTGCTTGCAAACCTCTGATGCTGCGCCCGCGAAGCGTGACGCATGCCCGGCGATTCCCTTAGCTCAGCGAAGCTTCCAGGTGGCCGGTCAAGTGGTCGACCAGGTCCATTTTGGTGAGGATGCCGACCAGATTGTTGCCGTCATTGACGATCAAGCCGACGCTGCCTTCGGTGAATAGCTCGGTCAGAACCGCAGCATCTTCCCGTTCGTTGCGGGTTTGAACATTGCGGATCATGACTTCGGCGACGGAGGTGGAGAGGGTTGCATTGCCCTCTACCATTCGGCCCAAAAGGTCCGATTCAGTCACGATACCGACCAGTACGCCGTCATCGACCACCGGCAACTGGCTAACGGAATGCTCCTTCATGGTCATAACGGTGTCGGCCACGGTTTCGGAGCTGGTGGCGGTGATCACTGCGCGCGGAGGCATGGCGCGCAAGAGGTCGCCGAGGGATTGCGATTCCCAATCGCGCTCGATGAAGCCGTTTTCCTTCATCCACTGCGGGTCCAGGAACTTGGTCATGTAGTTGCGCACAGAGTCGGGCAGGATGACCACGATGCGCTTGCCGGGGCCTTCGCGCTTGGCAACTTCGACAGCGGCCCAAACAGCCGAGCCGGAGCTTCCGCCGCAGAGCAGCCCCTCTTGGCGGATCAGGCGGCGCGACATCAAGAAGGATTGGTGGTCTTCGGACTTGATCCATTCATCAACCAGCGTGCGGTCGAGAACATCGGGGATGAAGTCGTAGCCGATTCCCTCAACCTTGTAGGAACCGATTTCTCCGGGACCGGCAAGGATGGACCCGACCGGATCGACACCCACGATCTTGACGTTCGGAATCTCTTCCTTCAGGCGTTTGGAGATGCCGCTGATCGTTCCGCCCGTTCCGGCTGAAATGACGGCGATATCGACCTTGCGATCGGTTTGCTCGCAAATTTCAAGGCCCGTGCCGTGGTAGTGGGCGAGCGGGTTGTCCTCGTTCGAGTACTGATCGAGGATGTGCGAGTTGGGAATGATCTTCTCGAGCTGCTTGGCAACGCCGATGTGACTTTCGGGCGCATCCCACGCGGCTTCCGTGGGCGTACGAATAATTTCGGCCCCGAGAGCTTCGAGCACGACTTGCTTCTCGCGACTCATCTTCTCCGGCATGGTGATGATCATGCGATAGCCGTGCACGGCAGCGGCCACGGCCATGCCGATACCTGTGTTTCCACTGGTCGGTTCGATCAGCGTGTCGCCGGGCTTGATGCGACCGCTGGCTTGGGCCTCTTCCACCATGCGCCGACCGATGCGGTCCTTGACTGAACCCCCGGCGTTGAGGAATTCACACTTGGCGAGGAATTCGCAACCGGTCTTCTTGCCGATGGTGTTCAGCCTCACGAGCGGTGTGTTGCCGATGGACTGAAGGATGTTGTCGTAGATCTGGGCCACGGTGTGCTCCGATGCGTGGATTGTGGAGGGTCGTTGGTGCTTTGTGAGCTCGATTAAGGCTGGCGGTCATTCTAGCCAAGGAATAGCCCTCAATCGCGCGCTGGCAGGCTGATTCGAGTCTGCGGGAGTCTAGATCCCGGAGCCGGCTCGGCTGGGGGCGCCGATTCGGACCGGAGCCAGCTCTCAGCCGCCGATCAGGTCCAGCACGGTGCGGTGCAAGTTGTGATTGCAGGAAACCGCACTCGTGCCGCGTGCAGTGGGATTGCCGGCCATGTCGCTGAATCGCCCGCCGGCTTCCTCCACTATGGGTTTTAGGGCGGCGTTGTCCCATACGTTCATGATCGGATCGACCATGGCGTCCAGGCGGCCGGTGGCCACCAGCATGTGTCCGTAGGCGTCGCCCCATCCGCGATCCTTGCCGAAATTCTCCACAAGCCGGGACACATGCTGG
>JAJDES010000140.1 GCA_029259675.1 Planctomycetota bacterium | reverse complement strand
CCGGCGGCCCAGCCTGCCAGCAAGGTCAAGGTCCACGGACTCAGTGCGGCAAATACAGCCGCGCCAAGTTCACACAGGGCGTAGCCGAGCAAAGGGTTGCGGGAGTTGTCCGCGCGCTGGGCCGCCAATCTTGCCCCCAGGGCCAAGCAACCCAGAAAGCTCGCCAGCGCGGAGGCTTGGGCCGCAGCGGTCCCGCCCCAGATCAAGGCCAAGCGGCGCAGCCACACCAACTCGTGGCTCAATGCCGCCGCGCCGGAAAGGACAAATAGGACCGTCACCAGGGCCAGGGGCGCTTTCAGATCTCGGGCAACGGGGGGGCTCATTGGGGCGAAGTCTACTCGTGCTGGTGCGCAGAAAAGCGTCCCTTTTGGCGTTCGGGTCTGCGCTGGCGGCGGTTCTCGATTCGAATCGGCCCCCCGGCCGGGGCTCCCATCCAGGGATCCTCGGGATCTGCCGATGCACTTAGCGAACAAGTCCCCTGAATTCTGAGCTGGGTAGCTGACCGGCCCGCAGACATGCGAGCACCCTAGCCAACCGCCGGCAGTCGGTTTCGATTTTGCGCCATGGATGAAACAACACGCGCCGTTCGCGAGCTCTACGAAGCTTTTCCCTACCCCAGCGGACCGCCCATCATGCGCGCCGGCTTCGACGCCCGTTACCTACTTTCGTTGGGCAAGCTTGCCCGCGGCGAATCGACGCCCATTCAAGTCCTGGACGCCGGCTGCAGCCGGGGTGTGGGCACGCTCGGGGCCGCGACTTTGCAGCCCGATGTGCAATTCACCGGCATCGACCTCAATCGCGTCGGCCTGGCCGAAGCTCGCAGCGAGGCGGAACGGCGCGGACTCCGCAACGTGCGCTTCGAGGAGATCGATCTCATGACCCTGGATGGACTAACCGTTCCACCCGGCGGATTCGACGTGATTATCTCCTCGGGAGTGGTGCATCACCTCTCCGATCCGGCCAAGGGCATGGCGGGCCTGTCGCGGGTCTTGGCTCCACACGGGATTCTATCCCTCATGGTTTACGCCCGCCGCGACACCATTCACCCGATTGCGAAGGCCATCGCTTTGCTCTCGCCGCGCCAAGCATCACTCGTCGAACGCCTGCAGCTAGGCCGCGAATTGGCCCGCGACATGGCCTCGCAAGCGGATTGCCCGGCCATGTGGACGGCCGCAAACGAGGCCGATAACGTCGAGTTCGTCGATCGCTACTTGCATCCCAACGAACATCACTACGGGTTGATCGACATTTGGAACTTGGCTCGCCCAGCCGGACTGCGCCCCCTGGCTTTCGCGGACCCGAGAGAATGGTCGATCGAAAATGCCGTCCCCGAAGGCGACCTGCGCCAGCAAGCGCGGGCCATGTCCAAATGGCGACAGGCCCTTTTGATTGAGTCCATAAAGCGCCCCGGGAACCACGAGCTCTACCTCTGCAAAGCGGGCAATGGTGCTCGCACTCCAGTTGCGGACGAGGAGTTGTCCGATGCTATTTTCGCGGTCCATCCCGAAAGCGTGATTCGCGTCGATACCCGCAGTCTTTGGTGTTCAACTCGGATCGAATCGATAGCCCTCGTTACCCGCTCCGGAGAGGAACTGTCGCTGCCCAAGGGCCCCATGGCCACGGCCGGCATGATTCTTCGCGATCAGAATGAACCCTTTGAAGGCAAGACGCTGTTGGCTGAATTGGAACGCGAAGGCATCCATCCGTCGAGTGCTCGCAAATGCCTCCAACACTTGCTTCAAATCGAAGCGCTATACAGGCCGCACGCCGTCGATTGCACCCAGCCGCAAGGCGAGCTGGTCACCACCGTGGCCGGCTAATAGCTTTGCCGTGCCGGCGCATGGGAGCCGGTAGCCACTTGGCCGGCGCTCGAATCCCAGCCCAAACCCGTGTTCAAGCGCCGAGGGCGTCGTTGTCCTTTTCCAGGGCTTTGCGCAAAAGCGAGCCGAGCTTGCCCGTGGTGCTCGCTTCCGATTGACCGTCCAGCAGTTCTCGCACGGAACCGGCAGCCTCCAATTCCTCCGGCCGTATGGGCGCACCTGCGGGATGTTTGGCGGAGAGGGACATGCGCTCGGCCGCGGGATCCAAATCCAGGATGCGCAGCACCAACGGCTGCCCTACGGCGAAGGCCTTGTGCACAGAATCCTCGGGCTGCAATTGCGTTTCCGAGCGATGCAGCAATCCGATGACGCCCGGGGCCGTGCGCACAAAAACACCGAATTCGCGCAAATCGCAGACTTCGCCACCCACCAGGGCCCCGACCTTGTGCGCCCTTTCGAACTCGCGCCAGGGATTGAGCCCGACTTGCTTCAAACCCAGCCCGATTCGCTTTCCACCGTGCTTGACGTACAAAACGACGACTTGCAAGTGCTCGCCCTTCTGAACAACTTCACTGGGATGCTGAACACGCTCATGGGAAAGATTGGAGACGTGAATCAATCCCTCGAGTCCGCGCCCGAAACTTAGGAAGACGCCGTAGTCTTCGATTCGCGTCACGCGCCCTTGAACTTTTTGTCCAACGTGCAAGCCGCTGATTTCGCGACCGCGATCGCCCATGCGCTCGCGCTGCAGGACCAACTTGCGCGAAACCAAAACGCGCTCGCGCTCGACATCGACTTCGAGCACTTCACAGTTGAGTATCTTGCCCAAAATCGATTCGGGATCGCCGTCGCGCGCCACCCCACTGTGACTTTGGGGCATGAATGCGTGCAGCACGCCCAGCTTGACTTCGTATCCCCCGGGCTTGCGCCGCACAATGCGCCCCTCCACTTGATAGCCGGCCTCCATCTGCTCCCAGCGATCAAAGCTTGCCGTGGGTCGCAGCGACAGGGCCCACAGACCCTCTTCCTGTCCGCGCAGGGTGAACTCAAACTCATCATCCACTGCGGGCGGCGCATCGAATTCGCGCAGGGAAATGACCCCTTGCATGCGCGGGCCCAACTCAACGAAGACATCGTCGCCGTCCATACCGACGATCGTGCCCCGGTGCACGCGCAGGGTGTGCATTCCATGCTCAACCTCCTGCCCCTCCCAGGAGTTGGTCGTACGCTTGTGCATCCGTCTTCGATCAGCCATGCGGTCCTCGGCCGAAAAGGTAGCAGACTGGCATACGCCCGTCGCGACCCTCTGTAGGGCCCGCCAAATTGGGTCCTTGACAGCTGGCCGGGACCCGCTAGTTTAGAAAGCTTCTACTTTACTTATCGTGCGATAGCTTTCGCCCGAAAACGCGAACAGGAGTGCGAGGATGCCCAAACAGACCGCCAATCCGTCCACGGACAAGACCCATTGGGTACCGGCACTGGAACTGCAGGCGTTGGAGCCGGGCGCCATGACGACCTTCAAACGCGAGCCCCATCAATTGGTGTTGGCGCGCAGCGAAGACGGGCAGGTCTACGCCCTCGACAACCGTTGCCCCCACGAGGGTTACCCCCTGGCCCAGGGCGATTTGAAGGGCACCAGCCTGACCTGCTGCTGGCACAACTGGAAATTCGACCTGCGCGACGGCAGCTGCCAGTTGGGCGGCGAGGGTTGCCGCAGTTACCCGGTGCGCGTGCAAGGGGGACAAATCGAAGTCGACTTGAGCGATCCCGATCCAACCGAACAACATCCCGCTTGGCTGCACAGTTTGCTTGAGGGAATCGTCAAGCGCGACAACGGGCGCGCCATCCGCGATGGAATTCGCCTTTTGGATAGCGGCTACCCCGTTCAAGACTTGTTGGCCGAAATCGCCAAAGATGATGCCTTGCGCGGAGAATACGGAAGCACCCACGCTCTGCCGCTGTGCGCCGACGCCTTGGCTTACCTGCATCGTTACCCCGGCGTGCAGGCCATGTTCGCCGTGGCACCGGCGATCGACATGAGCGGCGACGCCAATCGCCAGCTTCCCGAGCGCGAACGCTTTGACCCGATCGCCGGCGCGACGCTGACCGAATTTCGCCGCGCCGTAGAAAATGAATCCGTACAACGCGCCCTGGGGCTACTGCGCGGCGCGCTGCGCGAAGGCCAAAGCCTGGCTGAGATCCAAGAATGGTTCTATGTAGTCTTGTCCGATCACTTCCTCAATTTCGGGCACGAGTTGATTTACCTGCTCAAGTGCCGGGACTTGTTCGCCTCGAATAACGGACTCCATGCCGGCGAAATCCTGGAGGGTTTGCTGACTTCGATTTGCCTTGGCACGCGCGAAGACACGCTGCCCTACTGGAAGCCCTATCGCGATGCATTCGCATTGGATACACCCGAGCTTGAACGGCTCTACCAGCGCCAAAAAGTGGGCGCAGCCTTTGAAGCGGGTAGCTTGCGCGACAAGCTGCTGGATTCTTCCAGCGCGGATACTTGCGCATGCATTCTGGGCGCCCTTGGGGCCGGAGTCAGCGCGGACACACTGGCAAGGGAAATGGTCGGCGCAGCGGCCTGGCGCCTCTTCCGCTTTCGCGTGGAACTCGATTCCAAGCGCGAATTCGCCGAGAACTGGCTCTGGGCCACGCACCGCTTCACTTTTGCGAGCGCGATGCGCAATGCTTTGTTGCACTTTCAATCCCCGCTTTCGTTGCGATTTCTATTTCAAGCTGCCGCCTTTATTCACAGCGGACGCGCCATGGATGACGAAGCCCAGGTGCGCATGAGCGCGGCACCAAGTGCGAATGCTGCGCGTCGTCCACGCGAGGAAGACCCGGCCCAAGCCATCCTGCAAGCGATCGGGGACAAGGACGCTGAGCGCGCAGTCGAACTCACGGCCATCGCTCTCCAAAATCACCATTGCCCCGCGGACTTGCGCGAAGGTCTGGAGGACTTGTGTTTGCGCGATCCCTTGGTGAGGCCGATCGTCGTGGCCCACGCCATCAAGACCACGCGCTGTGCGCTTGACGAATTCGACGCCCTCGAAGGTCACCCCGATCAAGCCGTTCCGCTTTTGGCCTTGGTGCGCATGCTGGCCTCCCCGATTGTCGAGCGCCGCGTCTTCGACATGGTTCACACCTCCATGGATTGGGTCGTGGAGGGCAAAATGCAGCGCAAGCTCACTCAATAAGCCCTCACATCAAACATGTCGGGGCTTCGCAATCGGAGTTCACATCGCCACTGGGACGCCGATGCATTCTGGTGGCAACGCGGGATGTGCACCCGGGCGGAGCCCCGTCACTCTTCCATTTTGAGTTCACCGGCAGCCAACCCAGGGCCGCCGCCCAAGGAGAACTCGACCCCCAGAATCGAACACCGAAAAGCGAAATCAGGGCAGCCGACTGAAAGCGCCGATTACTCGCCCTGCTTGGCTTCGGGCGGAACCGGTATCAGTCCCACCAAACGCCCGCGCCCGTGGTCGTCGCCGATTTCGAAGCCGAATTCGATCTTGTAGCGACCGTTTTCAATGGAGCATGCGCGCTCCTCAACTCGGCACGGTATAGCGGTCGGGTACGGCACCATTTCTTTCCAGCGGATGGAAAACTCGCGCAGGGTCGGCATACCCAGGAGCTCCTTGTTGACGCCGTGCTTGTAGCACAAGTATCCAATCAAGAGCTGCACGATGTAGCTGTAGGCGCCCATCTGCGTCAGGTGGAAAGTCGGCATCTCGGAGTACTTGTTGGTCACGTCCATTTTGCCCGTGATCACACGTCCCTCAAGTTCCACCTCGTGGATGCGGTGCACCTCATCCTTGAACACGCCGCCCTGGTAGGTCTCGCGCGGATCCATCCCGATCAATTCAGCTTGGGTGGCGTAGTCACGCACTTCCTTTTGAAAGGGTGTCAGCGATTCTTGGCTGGCTTGGATCGCATCGGGGTGCGGCGTAAGCGGGCAAATGCCGATGATCCGCCCGCTGCACGCTCCGTCTTCCAGGTCGAAGCTCAACTCGACGGTGAAGACATTGTCTTCACTGGTGCAATGCTTCTCCTCGACCTTGGCGTAGATGCCGCTGGATTTGCGCACCATGCCGTTCCAACGCATGTCGATTTCGCGCAAACGAGGCATGCCCATGGAATCCTTGGTAATGCCGTACTTGTAGCACAGGTAACCCTGGATCAATTGCACGATGAAGCTGTAGGCACCCATTTGAGTCAAATGGAAGCTGGCCGTGCCCGCGTACTTGTTCTGCATGTCCATGCGACCGGAAATCGAACGCCCGTCGCAGTGCACGCTGTGAATCGTATGCGCTTCGTCCTTGAAGGCCCCGCCCACATACGTCTTCTCCGGATCCATCTCGATCAGGTCGGC
>JAJDES010000139.1 GCA_029259675.1 Planctomycetota bacterium | reverse complement strand
CGGTGCGACTTGCCACTGGCACGAATCCATGTTGGAGTCAGTCTGAGTCCCGAGGACGCCATGAAACCCGATCAATTTCAAGAGTTGGCTTTGAAGCTACCGGAGGCGGAGGAAGGTGAGCATCAAGGTCACCCGGACTTTCGAGTCGGCGGCAAGATCTTCGCGACCATTGGACCCGATGGGGATTGGGGCATGGTCAAGTTGACACCCGACATGCAATCCAAATTGATTCGCGAGCTGCCCGAGGCCTTTGAGGTTATCAAGGGCGCGTGGGGCAAGCGGGGTTGCACACGAGTTGTTTTCGCCAAAGCGCGCGTTCCGAAAGTGCGCGAGGCACTGACCGCAGCGTGGCTGAATGTGGCTCCGAAGAAGATCGCCTCGAAGTTGAAGGGTGAGTAGGGCGCAGGGGGCGAATGGCCCGCCGCAAAAGCAACAGCCGCAACGAAATGAAGATCAGTAAACCGAATCGCATCAGTCGAAGCTACACGCAGCAAATCCACGGCACCCCGGGTTTCGTACTGACTTTGCTGTGCCCAGTGCGCGAAGCCGAGTGGATTGAGGGATGGGATCCGATCGAAGTCTTTTCGAATTCAGGCTTGGCGGAAGCGGATTGCGTGTTCACCACACGTTTTGCTTCAGATCCGGAGCCTGGAACGCCGGGTAAACCACGCGAAGCCATTTGGTACGTGACGAAGCATGATGCGGGCCGCGGCGAAGTTGAAATGATCAAGGTCACACCCGGCATCACGGCGTGCAAACTCTTCATTGAGCTGGCGCCCAAGATGAACGCTGCGGGTGAAGTTGGCACGGAAGTGACGATCACTTACATGCACACAAGTTTGGGGGCCGAGGGCGACGCCTTCATTGAAGCCTTCACCGAAGAAGCGTACGTAAGCGACATGCGCGCTTGGGAGCAGCGCATGAATCATTTCCTAAAGCATTCCACCTGTTTGAGCGATGCCCGGTTGCCGTGAGCGGTTACCCGACCCAACGGATCCTCGCTGCAAATGAATTCGGCCCCCCATCCCGCAGTGGGATGAAGAGCCGAAAGGGTCTCTTACGAACTATTCGGAGTCTCGGCCGGCAGTTCCCGCCGACATGTCGACTCCCAGTCGTGCGCCGGTTTCGAGCAAGCGCTCTTCCGGCGTAGCTAGGGGATCCAGCGCGGGGGTGGGTTTCTTGCCAATGGTGCTGGTCACAACTTGCACGGGTTGGATCGGTCCGGCGGGTTGCAAGCAGGCGTTGCAGAATTGGAAATTGTCGACGCACAGGGATCCGAAGAACTGGCTGATGTCGCATTCATTGCAGGCAATGGTCGTCGCGCTCCAAACCACTTCAATCGTGACGGTATCTCCGATCAAAATGCCGCCCGCCTGCAGATCGCAGCAAATCGTTTCCAGGGGGATCGCACCCAGGGCAGCCAGGCCGCTTTCGCACTCAAGGTCGGCTGCAAAGTCATAATTCAGAAGGTCGCACTTGACTTGGATGCCATCTTCGTTGGTCACTACGATTTGCGCGTTGTACTTGGCCATGCCCTTGGCAAAAACCGTGAATTCGAAGCTGCCGACGGCCTTGAACTTCAAATAGCGCCCGCGCACAACAGCTGTCCGTTCGATCGACATTTGAGCTTGGGAAGCGCTGCCACTGGGCTTCTCGCAAGTCCATTCCGACTCGGCGAATATGTTCAGGCAGGCCACATCCTGGTCGCAGCCGATGGACGTCAAGTCTTCAATGCTCGCGTTGGCTGAAGACGCGTAGTCCCCAAAGCCCGCCGGGCAGGGGTCCTGGATCCAGCCCCCGAAGCCGTTGTTGAAATCCCCATCGGGAATCTTGGAACAGAGCGGAATGGGCTCGGCGCGCGCGCCGCGGGTTGCCGTTCCGCTTACTTGGCCCCTCGATTCGCCTGCCCAGGAAAATAGGCCGACGATTACGAGTGCGCCGATGAAACTAGAGCGTCCGGAAAGTGCGAGCTTTGCAGTGTGTTGAAACATCGCGTTGGTCTCTCCCGTTGAAGATGGTTGGGACGGGCAATTGCCAATTGGCAGAAGCTCATCCTAGGTCACTTCAGGAAAGCGCTCGGGGCTCGCCAATCGTTTTGGAGGCGGCAGGTTCGAATCAACGCGAGGGGGAAGGAAATTGATTTTGCACGGGCCTGTTTCGTGAGCCCCAAGCCATGGCAGGAAGAGTTTGTGCTTGGGCGCGCTTGAGTAAGCGCGCTGGCGAATGCGCGAAGCTTAGCCTGTGACGGACCTCATCCGCCGGACAAGGCTTGCAGGATGTGCACTTCCGCCTGCGAGCCCACGGTCGCTTTCAGGGCCCCGATTTGACGCCCATCGACATAGATCTTGATGTGCGGCCGGATGCAATCTTGTTCATCGATGATTCGAAAACGCAGGCCTTTGTGGCGACGTTCAAGATCGGCGAGCAGGGCTTGGACCGTGCCACCCTTGGCCCACAGTTGGCTCTCTCCGCCGGTGTACTCGTGCAGGATGCTCGAAACTTGCACGGACACTTTCCCGGCAGAGTCAGCAGCGCCGCCTTTGGAAGGCGAACTCATCGCTTGGGATATCCGACCCTAAGGGAATAAATGCGCGGCAGGTGTGCGGCCAACTGCTTCCAACTGGCGCCGCTGTCTTGACTGCCCCAGATTTCGCCCGAGGTGGTGCCGAAGTAAAGGCCGGTGCGCCCAGGATTGGAATCGCTGTCCAGCGCTTGGCGCAGAACCGTCCAGTAGGCATGGGACTTGGGGAAGCCCTTGTTTTGCTTGCTCCAACTGCGCCCGCCATTGCGAGTGACAAAGAGCGCGGGCTTGCCGGCGGGGGAGGTGCGCGGCCAGATCGTGGTGCCGTCCATGGGGAAGACCCAGGCCGTGTCGGGATCGGTGGGGTGCAAAACGATCGGGAAACCGATGTCGCCGACGCCCTTGGGCATTTTTGTTCCGATGCGCGACCAGCGCTCGCCTTCGGCGCGATCCAGACGATAGATGCCGCAGTGATTTTGTTGGTACCAGCGGTCGGGATCGGCCGGGTGCATGTGCATGCAGTGCGGGTCTTGACCGTACTCGACGTCGGAGTCGGGCAAGAAATTGGACTCAATGCCGCGGTTGATCGGAGTCCAGGTGCGCCCGCGATCGCAACTCTCGAAAGTCCCGCCGCTCGAGCAAGAGACGGTCATGTGACGCGCATCGCGCGGGTCGATTTCGATCGAGTGAAGGACGGGGCCGTCGGGAGTTCCGTCCTGGCCCACGGAAACCCACTTGGTCCACATTGGGTTGTGGTTGAAGCCGTTGACAGCGGACCAAGTTTGACCCGCATCGGTGGATCGAAAGAGGCCCTGGGGGCTCGTTCCGCAGTACCACACGCCGGCTTCGGAATGGTGCCCCGGTTGCAGCCAAAAGTTGATCTGCACACTTTGACCGCGGGAGGCGCGCGCCGCCTTGCCGCGTGGGGACTTGGGGCTGAGCTTGGCAAAGCGCGGCGGCTTCTTGGCTTCCGTCCAACTCTTGCCCTTATCCAAGGAACGGTAAATGGTCGGACCTAAATGGCCGCCGGTCGAGCTCATCAAGAGCGTCTTTCCGTCGCGCGGATCGAGGCGCAGGTCGTTGGTCTTGGCACCCAGGCAAAAGGGGCCGCGCAGGCGCCAGGAACTGCCGGAGGGTTCCAAGGCAAATCCGCCCTTGGCCGTTCCTATCCAAAGCGTTCCGCGGCCGGAAGCTTTGGGCTTAGCCGTCGAACGTCGCGTTGCCTTTTTCTTAGCCATAGTGGTAGCTCCTCAAGCGAGTACAGGATTGCTCGCCGGCTCGATCCGCAAGCCGCGGGCCGGCCGGGGCGGGGAACTTGCGTCCGCGCTTTTGCTGTTGATGCCTGGCTCCCGAAAGGATGGCTCGAAGCTCAATTCGGAAGCCATGCGGCAGCTCCAATGACAGCGCCCTCGGCCCGGCTCGGAACCGCCAGAAAAAGAATGCGGCCGGCCCCTCGTGTGTCGGCTTAGCGGTGGTCCGTCGTGTGCGCCTTCTTGATGTGCTCAAGATCTTCGCGAGTGAAGTAAGTGCTGCTGAATTCGAGCGCCAATTCGCGCAGCATGTCGACGTTTTCCTTCTCCGTGGTTTGCTTGCACTTCATGGCCGCCACCGTGATGCCGTGCAGCAACGACAACTGACGGTGGTACTTCTTGGTCGCATTCTCATCGCCTTCCTTGGGTGACTTGATGCGTTGTGCGAGCCAGTAAGAAGCGACGGTTTCCTGGATCGACTGGGCGTGCTGATCCTTGGTCATGACCCAGCGCACCATTTGATTGGAGTTGATCTTTTCTTCGGCGGCTTCCATGCGCACGATTTGCATCATGCCTTTTTCAATGGTTGCGGCATCTTCCATCAACATGTGGATGCGCATTTGATCCCCGTAGATGCCGCAGGGGACCTGGCAGTGAAGCGGCTGAGCAGTGGGGGCCGGCGCGGATTTGGTGGGGCCGGCGATGGGGGCGAATGCGGCAATGGAGAGCAGTAGTGCGTTGCGAATCACGGTCGGACCTCGTGGTGAAGCGTGCTTTGAGCGGAACCCGGCCCACCTTGGGCGGGGATGTGAGCAGGATAACGCGAAGGGCGCGGGCTTGGCGAGCGCAGGAGTCCAGCGGGCCGGCAACGGGGTTTGGGCCGGGCGCTGTGGTCAGGACCGAAACTTGCTGTGCGCACTCCGCTTGGGCCAAGAATCGGCATCGGTTTCAACGCGGAGCTGCTCCGGCATGAAACGACCTTCATGGATGCGCCAGGAACGCATGGCCTGCGCTCCCTCGATGTTTACGGAAAGTATCAAGTAACTCCATGCGGCATCGGCCCCGTGGAGGTCGGCGACCGAGGGTTTGGCCGGGCGATCGGGATGGCTGTGCCACAGGCCGAGAATTTGATCACCGCCGTTTTCCGCTTGTTCGTAGGCCCAAAGCAAGTGCACGGGATCCAACTCAAAGCGCTCGCGGCCATCGGCGCCGCACAGGTTGCGTCCCTCAGTGACACGCGCAACGCGTGCGCAATCCCCGTGCCGATTGCCGAGCAAGAGTCCGCAGGCCTCAAGCGGATAAGCGGCTTCTACTCGGTTCTCCAATTCACTCCATTGGCGCCTCGTAAGCGCGAGACTGCTTGGCGGGGAGTGCAGCTCGGGTGCGGCGCTGTTTGTACGCATGTCGGTTGAATGCGATTGGGGGGACATGGAAGACGGCAATTCAGGGGGCAAAGGATGTGCGGAATTCGGCGCCGCCGTTTCCCTCAATTCCATTTGAAGGGGCCCCCGCACCAGGCTGCAAATTTAGCACAGCACGTGGAAAGTTCGGCCGGAGCCGATCGGGACGGCGGGGGGCAACGCGAGTCGAGCCCCAGGCGGAGCCGCGCTCGATTCCAAAGCCAAAAGCCAGAAGGAAGCCCCTATGCCGACGCTTGACCGCGTCGGGACTTGCGAAGCTCCACTGCTGAGGCGCGCTCCGAGCGAGGCGAGCCCGCGCCTTGGCACTTCGCGCAGAATTGCGCTACTCGGATTTCTTCTTCGACGCCGACTTTTTCTTGGTCGTCTTCTTGGCAGCTTTCTTGCTGGCCTTTTTCGCAGTGGCCTTGCTCTTGGAAGCTTTCTTGGCCGTTTTCTTAGCCGCCTTCTTTTTGGCGGGGGCCTTCTTGGCTTTCTTCTTAGCGGCTTTCTTGCGGCCCTTTCGTTCGCGCTGCTGCTCGAGCAATTCGAGTGCGAGGGAGAGAGTCAGGCCCTCCGGGTTCTCGAAGCCGCGCGGCAGCGATGCGTTGGTTTCGCCGTCGGTCACATAGGGACCGTAGCGACCGGCCAACAGCTTAACTTCCACGTCGCCGAGTTCCGCAACCTTGTCAAACGACTTGATTTGCTTGGGAGCCGAGCGCGCGCCGCGCCCCTGTTTCTCCTGGGCCAAGAGTTCCAATGCGCGCGGCATACCCAGTTCGAGCAGATCGTCATCAGCAGTCAAGCTGCGCGTGTCGTCGCCGCGCTTGATGTAGGGTCCGTAGCGACCGTTGTAGGCGACCACATCCACTCCGTCGGCATCTTGCCCAACCACGCGCGGTAGCGACAGCAAGCGCACGGCGGTATCCAAGTCGAGGGTCTCCGGTGTCATGCCCTTGAGCAGGGAAACCATCTTCGGCTTCTCTTTCTTGTTGTCGGGATCGGCCACTCCCAACTGCACGTAGGGGCCGAAGCGACCGGTCTTGACGAAGATCGGCAAGGAGCTTTCCGGGTGCTCTCCAAGCGGCTCTTCGCCGCGCGCCTTGGCGTCCAAGAGACGACAGGCGTACTCAACCGTTAGTTCGTCGGGGCAGGTTTGATCGGGAATCGGAGCCGTCTCTTCCTCGCGCTGCACGAAGGGTCCGTAGCGGCCGACGCGCACGATCACATCCAAGCCCTTGTCGTCCTGGCCAATCGGAATCGAACAGACCTGACGCGCATCGATGCCTTCGGTTTTCTCCTCAACCAGGGGATGCAGCCCGGGAGCTCCATTGCCGTTGTAGAGGTCCTTTAGGTAGGCCAGGGCCTTATCTTCGCCGCGCGAAATGGCGTCGAGACGATCTTCCATCTTGGCCGTGAAGCGCGGATCGATTAGGTCCGTTAGATGCTCGATCATCAGCGACACGACGGCAAAGGCCGTGAAGTTGGGCACCAGTGCCGTGCCCTTTTTGAAGGTGTACTGACGCTGGATCGTTTCGATGATCGATGCGTAGGTACTGGGGCGGCCGATGCCGGACTCCTCCAGCGCTTTGACCAAGCTGGCTTCGGTCATGCGAGCGGGCGGAGTGGTGTGGTGCTCCTCGCACTCGAGCTTCGAAGCTTTGAGGCTCTCGCCTTCCTTGACCGGCGGGAGAATGGTTTCTTGCTCGGACAAAGCTGCATCGGGATTGTCGTTCTGGCTGACAAAGGCGCGCAGGAAGCCGGGGAAGTCAATCACCGTACCCGTGGCCTGAAACACAGATTCGGGCGCATTCCCAGCTTGGTTTTGAACGCGCAGGGTCATGCGACGACCGACCGCATCCTTCATTTGGCAGGCCAAGGTGCGCTTCCAAATCAGGTCGTAGATTTTGGCTTCGTCTTCTCCGAGTACGGTGCGAATCTTGGAAACCGGTGCGATGCTGTCGCCGGCGACACGAATGGCTTCGTGGGCTTCCTGGGCATTTTTGACCTTGGCTTTGTAGCGCCGAGGTTCACTGGGCAAGAAGGACGGTCCGTAGGTTTTTTCGATCGTGCTGCGACATAGATCGATGGCGGTATCCGACAGGCTGACCGAGTCGGTTCGCATGTAGGTAATGAAACCGTTCTCGTAGAGTCGCTGGGCCGCGCGCATGGTGCGCTTGGCATCGAAGCGCAGTTTGCGGTTGCCCTCCTGTTGCAAGCTCGACGTGGTGAAGGGCGGGGCGGGGCTGCGCGTAAACGGTTTTTCCTCGGCCGAGAGCACAGCGAATTCGCCGGCCTCCAAGGAACTCCTCAATTTGGCGGCCGTCTCGCCATCCAAGAGGTGAACGTCGTCGCGCTTGAGCTTGCCCGAATCCGGATCGAAGTCCTTGCCGCTGGCGATGCGCTTGCCGTCAACCGATACCAGGCGCGCATCGAAGTTTTTCTTTTCGTGCGTTTCGAAGTTGGCGACTAGGTCCCAATACTCGGCCACGCGGAAGCGCATGCGCGCCCGCTCGCGCTCAACGAGCATGCGAATGGCAACACTCTGCACGCGGCCGGCCGAGAGCCTGGGTCCGATCTTGCGCCAGAGAATGGGCGAAACCTCATAGCCGTACAGGCGATCGGTGATGCGCCGCGCCTCCTGGGCGTGGACCAGGTCCTGATCGATCTCGCGCGTGTTCTCCAGGGCCTCGAGCACCGCGGGCTTGGTGATCTCGTGGAACACCATGCGCTTGATCGGCATGTCGGGGCTGAGCACCTCGACCAAGTGCCAACTGATGGCCTCTCCCTCGCGGTCCTCATCAGTCGCGAGCAGGAGGTCGTCGACTTTGGAGAGGAGTTCCTTGAGCTCGGCGATCTTCTTGCGCTTGGCCGGCTGAACGATGTAGAGCGGCTTGAAGTCGTTCTCGACATCCACGCCCAGGCGCGCCCAGCTCTCCTTTTTGAACTTCTTCGGGATCTCGGCCGCGTTGGCGGGCAGATCACGGATATGCCCGATGCTCGACTCGATTATGTAATCGGAGCCGAGAAACTTCTTGAGCGTTTTGGCCTTGGTCGGAGACTCGACGATGACCAGGTGCTTGGACATATCCGCTGCGGGTGGGGTGGCCCGAAGGCCCCGGGGCTTGTCGTAAGGTCTTTAGCTGTAACAGCTTGGGATTCAGGTTGCGGAGGGCTTGTGGCCCAACCGCGGCGGAGTCTACCCGGACTCAAATGGAACTGACAAGCTCCGCCTGCTGCGCCGCCTTCCTCGCGGGGCTCTCAGCCGGCCGTCAGAGCGGCCCGCATGCGGCCCAAAATCGCCGCTGGATCCCCCAGTTCACCGGGCTCCCATTGCAGGCCCAAACCGCGTTCACCGGCCCTGGGAATAATGTGGAAATGCACGTGAAAAACGGCCTGGTGGGCCTCGCTGCCGTTGTTTTGGAGCAGGTTGTATTGGGTGGCGCCGGTCGCCGCGAGCACGGCCCTAACAATGCGCGGCAGGACCCGCCCAATGGCCGCCGAAGATTCATCCGAAAGTTCGTGCAGAAAGGCCGCACGTTCTTTCGGGATCACCAAGGTATGCCCCTCTGACAGGGGCCCGATGTCGAGGAAAGCCAGCACGTGCTCGTCCTCAAAGACGCGATGGCAGGGAATCTCACCGGCCAAAATGCGGTCGAAAATGGTGCTCGGCATGGGAAGAATCGCTTGGGTGCCGGAAGGGAGCCCGGCTGAGCGCCGGGATGGGGGAGTTTACGTCGCGCGGGCGGCTATTCGGGGCGCAGGCTGGCTCGGCCCGCCCTGCGTTGCTCCTCTTGGGGCCACGGACAATGCCTGCAGCTATTGCCGCAGCATTGGCCCGCTGCGAGCAAGTAGGCCGATGTCATGACCGAGAAGCCGGTTGCGGGATCCGGATAGAAACCCGAGCGAGCGAGCAGTGCCGCCGCGTGGGCGCGTTGAGCCTCAATCGGAATGGATGGATCTCCTTCACCGTAACTCATGCCGGGGCCGCAATCCTAAGGACCCGGGTTCAAGTGCGAGCTGCGATGAAGAACAGTGTGCATGGGCTTTGGATGTTCGCTCCCTGTGGCCGGTCCGTCGGTACAAAATACAAAATGGCGTAGGCCCGTTGCGCGGCCGATTCAGGAGGCAAATGTTCGGGGCTACCCGACAAAAGCGTACGGCTCCCGAGGGCTTGCGGGGAGGCGCCGGAGTGAATCAGAATGCGTTGCAACGGGCAGCTGGGAAAGGAATGACCCACGAATCACGGCTCCGGGTGCGCTAGGCTCTGGATCCGTGTCCCCGGTCGGCTCGGCCGAGGCTTCGCAAAGCCCTGGGATTTCCAGCGCAGCCGCGCTCGTCCAAGCTAGACGTCCATTCAAACCACCACAATCCAATGCAACCCAAGCAAATCAATCGCAGGGATCTCAATCGCCTGGCCATGGCCGCTTTCGGAGGGGTTTTTGCCGCCGGCCTCGCAACTTCATGCCAAGGGTCCTCCAACGGCGAAGATGAATCAAAATCGGGCGGTGGGGAGTCCGAAACCCATGTCATGTTGACCGAGCCCCACGTCTGCCGTGGACTCAATACCTGCAAGGGCATGGGCGCGGGCAAGAGCAACGAGTGCGCGGGTCTGGGAACCTGCGCAACGGCCGAGGCCCACACATGCCACGCGGCCAACGATTGCAAGGGCAGCGGCGGTTGCGGGACCACGGCCGGCATCAACGAGTGCAAGGGCACCGGCGAATGTGGCGTGCCGCTCAACGACAAGACTTGGAAGCGAGCTCGCGCCACCTACGAGGCGGCCATGAACAGCGCCGGCAAGAGCTTCGGGGACGCGCCGCAGAAGAGCTGAGTACTCGACATGCTTGCGACCCAGCCCCGGTCAACGCCGGGGCTCGGTTCGCTGCAAGTGAGTAAAGGATGTGGCCCTAGGCCGCACCGGATGCGTACGCGCGATGGGGAACTGGTGCCAGTGCGCCTTTCCCGTTTGGTGCCGCAGTTGACGTGCAAGTGCCGAAACTGCGGCATGCGAGTTCAATAGCTGATTGAATCGATTGCGCTCCAATGAAGCTTGCGCGGGCTAATCCCCAACGGCTTCGTCCGCACGGCCATCGCCCTGTTTTGTGGCTTTGCCGAAGCGCCTGTTCCATTCGTTCAATTGAGCGCGCAGCTCCTGAACGACCTCGGGTCGCTCTTGGTTGAATTGGCGACTTTCGCGCGCGTCGCGCTCCAATTGATGCAAGCTTTGGAGTCCGTTCTTCGGATCGAAAATCCACTTGAAGTTGCCGCTGCGCAAGGCGCGTGCATCCGATTGCGGCCGGCCCATCACAATCGGATCGCGACGCTCGAATAC
>JAJDES010000138.1 GCA_029259675.1 Planctomycetota bacterium | reverse complement strand
CGGGATACAGCGTGCCTTGACCGAGAAACTTCGCGGAGCTGAAGCGCTTCGCCTCTTCGCGGAAGACTTCGACAAACTCATTGCCGATGACCTTGCGCTTTTTCTCCGGGTCGATCACGCCGGCCAACTTAGCGAGGAATCGATCGGCCGCATCCACCACAGTCAAATCCATATCGAAATGCTCGGCGAAGGTGGACTCGACCACCGCGCGCTCGCCCTTTCGAAGCAGACCGTTGTCCACGAAGATGCAGTGCAAGCGTTCGCCGATGGCGTGGTTCAACATCACGGCGGCCACCGAGCTATCCACTCCTCCGGACAGTCCAAGCACGATTTCGCCGTTCTCGCCGACCTGCTCGCGCACCTTGCGCGTTTCGCTCTCGACGATGCTCTCCGGACGCCAATCGCCCGTTAGGCCGCAAACGCGGTGAACGAAGTTTTCAAGGATCTCGCGCCCGCGCACCGAATGCGTCACTTCCGGGTGGAATTGAATGCCGAAGAAGCCGCGACTGGAGTCGCCGATGGCGGCAAAGGGGCACGTCTCGGTGCGCGCGTACACCTCAAATCCCGGAGGCGCCGCGCTCAACTGATCCCCGTGACTCATCCAAACCACGGTTTGGCCGTGGATGTCCACAAAGATGCCTTCGCTCTTCAAGACCGAGATGGAAGCGCGCCCGAATTCTCGCTCGCCGGGCTCGACGCGACCGTCTAATTGTTGCGCCATCCATTGCAGCCCGTAGCAAATGCCGAGCACCGGAACGCCGAGTTCCAGCAACTCGCCCGGAACCACGGGGGCATCCTCGTCGTATACCGACGACGGCCCACCGGACAGAATGATGCCGCCGAGCTCCATATTCTTGGCCGTTTCCAAGGCCTTGGAGGGCGGCGCGATCTCGCACCATGTGTTCGCTTCGCGCACGCGGCGCGCAATCAACTGGGCGTATTGGGCTCCGAGATCGACGACAAGGATGCCGTGGGGTTTGCCGCTCATTCGTTCGACTGGTGGTAGTTGGGAGATTCCTTGGTGATGGTCACATCGTGCGGATGACTCTCGCGCATGCCGGCGCTGGTCACGCGCACAAAGCGCGCGCGCTCCCAGAATTCAGGAATGGTGCGCGCTCCGCTGTAACCCATGCCGGAACGCATGCCGCCCACCAATTGATAGACGAAATCCGACAGCTTGCCCTTGTAGGGCACCATGCCTTCGATGCCCTCGGGCACGAGCTTGTCCGTATCGATTCCGCCTTGGCGATAGCGTTCCTTGGAGCCTTCGATCATGGCTCCGACCGAGCCCATTCCGCGCACGGATTTGAAACTGCGACCGCGGTACAAGATCGTTTCGCCCGGACTTTCGTCGACACCGGCGAAGAGGCTGCCGAGCATGACCGAGCTGGCACCGGCGGCCAGGGCTTTGGCCGCATCGCCCGAAAGGCGGATGCCTCCGTCGGCGATAACGGGCACTTCGCTCTTGGCGGCTACCGAGGCCACATCGTGGACCGCCGTCAACTGGGGCACTCCGACGCCCGCCACGACGCGCGTGGTGCAAATCGATCCGGGCCCGATGCCGACCTTGACTCCGTCCGCACCGGCTCCGATCAACTCCTTGGCCGCCGCAGCGGTGGCAATGTTGCCGGCTACGACATCGACACTTAGGCGCTGTTTCAACTCGCGCACGGTTTCGATCACATTGCTGCTGTGACCGTGGGCGGTGTCCACGACGAGCACATCGACGCCGGCTTCCACTAGGCCGTCGGCGCGCTCGTAATCGTGCACGCCAATGGCTGCGCCGACGCGCAGGCGGCCGCGTTCGTCCGTCGCCTGCTGCGGATGGGCGGACAACATGTTGATGTCCTTCATCGTGATCAACCCGCACAGCTCATTGTCTTCGCAAACGATCAAGAGCTTCTCCACCTTGGAGCGGTAGAGCAAATCTCGCGCTTCCTCCAGCGATGTTCCCTGGGGCGCCGTGACCAAGTTCTCGTGGGTCATCACTTCCGAAACCGGTGTTTCGGCGCCCACTTGGAACTTGCAGTCGCGGCGGGTCAGGATGCCGACGACTGTCTTGCCCTCGACAATCGGCAAGCCGGAGATGTTTTGTTCGGCCATGATCTCCCGCGCGCGCAACATGGTCGCGCTGGGCGGCAGCGTGACGGGATCCAAGATGATCCCGTTGGCGGAACGCTTGACCTTGTCTACTTCCGCGATCTGACCCTCGATCGTGAAGTTGCGGTGAATGACACCGATGCCTCCCTCGCGGGCCAGGGCCACGGCCAAATTCCATCCGGTGACCGTATCCATCGCCGCCGAACAGAGCGGAATGTTGAGCGGCACGTTGCGCGAAAAGCGCGTGGAAACGGTGACCTCGCTGGGCACGAGGTCTGATTTCCCGGGAATCAGGAGTACATCATCGAAGGTCAGGCCTTCGGGAAACTCGACCTTCATGGATTGATCCTCATCCTGGAAACGACGGAGCTGGTGGGAAATGGGATGGGGGCTGATTGAAAACTCAGTGGCGATCGTCACGCCGCTGCGAGCAAAAATGGCCAACCGTTGGTGGGACGCGAAATGGAAAAGCCTTGGTGGAAATTCTGAACAAGAGCTCCACGGATTGATTCTGTGCCGCGAACCAAGTCAGGGTCCGGTTCGGTGAAGACTCAGATTGAGTTTGGGATTCACCAAAGGCGGTGCCGCTGGATGGGCTCTCGGTCAGGCCGGGGTGCGAATTCTGGTGGCAAGCTCGCCGCCGGCCCTTGCGGGCCCTGGAACGGGCGAAACCGCGTGAAAAAGCGCCCCCAACCTCGTTTGGGGCTTCACTGGGCTCCCCGGCTCTGCGTGCGATCGCATGGCATCGAGCGGTTTTGCAAGGGAGGGTGAAAAGGAGCGATTTTAGCCACGGGGGAGCCCAGCTCCAAGCTCCATTGGCCAGTCCTTCGCAAGTGGGAGCGCGAAACGGCCCCCAGCCCGGCACGGGCGAAGCGCAACGCCCAGTCTTCCGAGCGAATCTTGGAGGGACCCAAGGGGCCCTTGAAGCCCGAAACAAGTCATCGTGGCTCGTTTTGAGGCTACTGCCGCGGAATCCCCCCCACCTGCCTGCAGATCCGCCCCCGGGCCCCTGGATCAAAATAAAGGGCCCGACATCCCCGCCGAAGCGGAAACACCGGGCCCAGAGAAGGAGGAGATGCAGCCCTATTCGTCCTGCCCCGTAGTAAGACCTGAGTGGAACCGGCGGCTTTCCTTTGCGGCTGGGCCGGTGGCTCCGAAAGCGGAGGCGGTGGCCAAGCAAAGTCCCACGGCTGGTCCACAGCGGCGGTCTCCCGGATGGCGAGGATGGGCCGCAGGGCTGTGGACCAGCACCTGTGATTGTCGATGAGTATCTCCGAGGGCGAGCGGGCTCTGCGGTTGAGAGCCCGGACTTGCGCCCTACCATGTGCCGCCCGAATCTCGAGCGGCCACCCCGCAATCTCATCAAGCCACCCCCATTACGGTCGCTCCCCAACCCTCAAGAGCCTGCACAAGCGAGGCTGGGCCGCCCACTCCACCGTTCAAGAATCAGCCGACACTTGCACGGTTCCAAAATTCT
>JAJDES010000137.1 GCA_029259675.1 Planctomycetota bacterium | reverse complement strand
CCTTCGGCCACGAACGTGGCGACCATGGAGGGTTTGACTGAAGGCTTCCCGGGCGACCCGCGCGTGCTTTACGGCGGCGGCAACGACGACTCCGACAGCGGCTCGGTCCGCTTTCTTTCGCTGCGCTACGGCGGCCGCGTGATCGGTCTCAACAACGAGCTCAACGGTCTCTCCCTCGGTGGTGTCGGTCGTGAGACCGACATCAATTTCGTTGAGGTCATGAACAACGTTGATGACGGCATCGAAATTTGGGGCGGCACCGTCAACCTGAAGAACTTCAGCATCTGGAATATCGGCGACGACAGCTTCGACGTGGACCAGGGCTGGCGCGGCAAGGCTCAGTTCGGCCTCATCGTGCAGGGTTACAGCGACGACGCGAGCCAAGGCTCGGGCGTTGGCGACAACTGCTTTGAGACCGATGGTGCTGAGAACTCCGACTACCAGCCGGTGACCACGGCCACGATTTACAACTGCACCGTTATCGGGCAGCCCGCCGCGGGCGACCACGGTACGGCCTGGCGCGACGGCGCTCGCGTTCAGTATCGCAACTGCGTGTTCATGGATCTCGGCGAGCAGCTGGTCAAAATCGATAACCTCGATGGTGACGGCGGCCTCGGCTACGGCAACGGTGGAACCCTTCCCTGGGCCGACATTTGGACCACGGATTACACCGACACTTCCACGATCAATCCTCCCGCGAACCCCGCCGCCTTTTACAAGGCCCAGTCGAGCGGCAAGCTGGCCGAAATCAAGGACAGCGTGTTCTTCCGCAACTTCCTTGGAGTTGCCTACGACGAAGCGGCTGCTCGCGGAGTATTTGACGCCGGCAACAACAACACGTTGATTCCCGGTTTCGCTCCGGCGAACGCACCGATTCGCGTGCTTGAGCGCGGGCCTTTGGTTGTCAAAGGCGGCAAGAGCTTGGTTCCCGTGATCGGTCTGGACCCGCGTCCCCAAGGCGCAGCTTTGGTCAGCGTTGATGCCGCACCCTTCGGCTTCTTCACTCCGGCCAACTACCGCGGCGCTTTCTCACCCGGTCGCAGCTGGATTTGCGGCTGGACCGCGGCGCACGCCTACGGCTTCACTCGCAACTGCGGTACGCCGCTCTTGGATCCCTGCACCGCCTACACCGGCAGTCTCTAGGGATGACGTTTGCGGACTGAGTTAGACAAGTAAACCGAACGCCCGATGGGTGGGGAGCTCCCTGGAGAACGCCCCTTGGCCGGAAAACCACCATCGGGCGTTCACCCCATTAATTCGAAGCTCATCAGATTGAAGTTCAATGAATAGTCGGTCTCGTATTCTTGTTTTGTCGCTAGTTCTGCCGGCGTTGGTCGGTGGAGTATTCTTGGTTGATTCGCCGATCGCAGCGCAGAGAGCTGCCGAAAATCAAACTGGAAGCGAGGCCGCCCCTGAGGAAGCCAGCGTTTCCGATAGGCCCCTGGAGGGGTACCGACTGAACCTGCTCGACTTGGCTTTTGAGGCTGCAAGTCAAATGCCGATCGAGCCGCACATCAAGGTGCGCTCGCGAGTTCAAGAGTCTGTTGTTGCGGCCAGCTTGGAGCTGAATCAGCCGCACCGAGCGCTGCGCTTCATTGAAGGCATTGACAACTGGAGACGCGGTGCCGGTCTAGCGGACCTCGCTTACTACTGCGCGGAGCAGGGCTCAAAGCAGGAGGCGCAACAGTATCTTGATTCGGCCAGCAAGATCGCATTGCAGCCGCAAGAAGAAAACGAACAGGAATGGCGCAGGGATCGCATTCGCGCCAAGATCGCTCGCACATACTTGAAGTTGGAGTTACCCGGCAAAGTCAGGCAATTCGAAGCGGGGTTGACGGATTCAGAAGCCAACTTGGTGATCGCTTCCAAAGCAACGCACTTCAAAGAATCCCAATTTGAATTGGAATTGCTTGCTCTGGGCAAACTGATCGAAGAGGGTCGTTTTGAGCAAGCTCAAGGCGGTT
This sequence comes from Planctomycetota bacterium, assembly GCA_029259675.1. GTDB lineage: Bacteria > Planctomycetota > UBA1135 > UBA1135 > JAJDES01. Next base: position 957 of record JAJDES010000137.1, on the reverse strand, counting down.
TGGGAGCCTTGGCTGAACTTTTCGATCGATTCTACGAGAGTCAAGAGAAGCGCGACCTGATTGAAGCGCGGCTGCGCGAGTCTTGGAAGATGCTGCCGGGACAGGAGCTGATTCGTCTGATGATGACGTTGACCGACTCTGCTTTGGAGCACGGCGACGAACCAAAGGCGCTCGATCTCATTCGTGAAACGCAGGCCGTGGTCGATCAGTTTGATTGGTTGCCCGACGACGAGATCCCGCTCATTTCGCAAGTAGCCGTTCTGCTGCATCGCGCAGGCGAGGCGGAGGAAGCCGAGGCGGATCTGAAGGCCGGCTTTGAGCTATATCTGCAAAAGCGGGACATCATGTACGACGTCTTTCGGCCGGGCGCTTTGCGTCCCTTGGCCGAGGCGCACGCCGAGTTGGGTGATCACAAGCGAGCATTGATGCTCTACAACCTGGCAATCGAAGAAGGCGTTGAGAATCCGAACTCGCGACCGAGGGCGGAGGAGCTGGCTGCATCATGCTTGTCGATGGCACTGCACGGTGTTGAGCCCGATGCCGAATTATGGACGCGCATGATCGATATCCGCACGGCGCTAAACGCGCCTTGGTAAAGATCTAGCCAAGCATCCAGGCATCTTGATCTAGCGCTGATGTGCCATTTATCGCACGACAGCAATTCCTGGATATTGTCCCCGGCGTCGAACCCGTAAGTGGTTCCAAAGCAATCCGAAGCCGGTCATATCAAAGAGAGCGCAAAGCCAGCGTGAGAAATTGGATTACCGGAGCCGGTCTGCGGGCGGCCCCACAACATGCGAGCCGTGCATGTCGCACCGGGCTCGGCTCTGTCGCTCAACCTGCGCAGATCAAGGGCACTTGGTGCCTAAGATCTTGCTGGTTGGCACTACTAACCGTGGTATTTAGCAATAGCATCACCTGGGCCCAGGCGCAGGAAGCCGGAACCATCCGGGGGTC
>JAJDES010000136.1 GCA_029259675.1 Planctomycetota bacterium | reverse complement strand
GGCCAGTGGCTTGGGCTGCGCTTCGAAGATGCGCGCTTTCCGCAAATCTTCACGATGGACGCCGGCGGCAATCCACTCGTCCCTGTGGCCCCCCGCTTCTGCGCCGTAGCCGCAGGCGATGTCACAGGTGACGGATTCCCCGATCTGTATTTCTCGGATTACGACAATTCAGGACTTTCGGGCAACAGTGTCCCCGAACCGCCCGGCAGCGACGTCAACGATCGACTCTTCATCAATGACGGCAACGGCTTCTTTGTCGATAGCTACGACACGCGCATGACTCAAGCTCCGATGCTGGAGTCGGCCTTTGGCGTGTCCGCTCAAATTGCCGACCTGAATGGGGACGGGGTCAATGACGTGCTCAAAGACACCGCACTTGACCCGCCCCAGCACGTGGCCGCGATATATAACGACCCACTCAATCACGGCTACTTCAACATCTATGATGACTTCATGGATTTTGAGCCCTACCACGCCAATGTCGGCGATCTAAACAATGACGGCAGGCTTGATGTCATCGTTACCAGCGACAGCAACGATCGCCATCGCTACAACCATGGCAATGACGTTCTCGGTCGAGTCATCTGGGGCCCGGCCATGCTCTATGCCCAGGCGGGAGGTTGTGATGGTTGCAGTGCAAATACTTTCGGCGGCAACAACATCATCGTGGACTTGGACGCGGACGGCTGGAACGATGCCATTCACACCGACATCCACCCCGATGCCCATGGCTACAGCCGCCGCAGCGTCATTTACCACAATCCAGGCGGAGCCCCAGGCACGGACATTCAGCTGATCGAAGAGCAGGAGTTCGCGGAAGGTATCGGCTGGAAAGGCGCCGTAGGGCTGGAAAGCATCCACATGCTCGGTGTCCACGATGTCGCGCCCATGGACGTCGACAATGATGGTGATTTGGAACTCGTGTTGGGTCGCGGCGCCGGGACTCAAATTTGGCGCAATGAAACCAACCCGATCACTTGCCAGCCCGAATTTTCCATTGATGGCAACTCCGGCGGTGGTGACAGTTTTTCGCTTTGCGGCACTCCCCTGGGCAGCGGCAGTGCCGCACAGCTGTCCCTAATCACAAACAAGCCATTCGCATTGATAGTGCGCCTGATTGGATTCGGCGCGATTAGCACCTTTGACGATCCAGCGACTGGGCTCCCCGTTGTCCTGAACTACAATCAGCTCAAAGTCTTCTTTACGAACGCGTCAGGCAACCGGGTGATCAACCTGAACAACATCAACAGCGGCTACAACGGAACCATCAGCTACGCCCAACAGTACTTGGTTCTTGACTACTTCGGCTCCGAGGCCTGGAGTTCCACGGAGATCCTGAAGATTACGTTGGAGCAGTGAGCATCCGTGCGAATGCGGTGCACAGAATGAGTGTGGGCACGCGCGTTTCGTGGTAGCAATGCGCACAATTTTTCGCTGCGGGCTGCACTTGCTCGAGAACGATCACCCGTTCCTCCGGACCCAAGTTGCGGAGCCATTCGCTGCTCTTGGGGCGGCCTTTCGCCCCCATATCCCATCCGGGGGAACGATTCAGGGCAAGCGTGCCAAAAACGATGCGGAGCCCGAAGGGAGCATTGAATTAGGCTGCAAACTTACTTCGGTCTACGACTTTCTAAGCGGCAGTATCCAGTACTTCCGGATCAGCTTTTCCCGTTGCATCCCCGGCTAGGACCGTTTCCTTTTCCGAAGCTTCGCACGCTTTCGCCGCCTTGTCGGCAGCCATCTTGGTGCGAGCATTTTTCTGAATGACGGGCTCCAGAGCCTCATTCATTAGGCCGCACAAGTTTTGAAACTCATCCTTCTTGCGTATGCGGCAAATGTCGGTCGCCTCGCCGCGAGCAACCTGACCCAAATACTGTTCGAAACGGTAAACCGGTCCGTAAATCCGATGCGTGAGCACCAGGCCGATGCCCATGGTGATCGGAAACATAAGCCCCATGGTGATCAGCAAGTTGTCGACCAAAAGTCCCGGCAAGTCATTTCGAAAACCCGCCTCCTGGGCTTCCATATAGGCCTCCGAGGAGGTGAAGCTAACGGCGCTCATGGCCGCCTGAACTAGGCCGGTAAGCAGGCACAAGGCGAAGGAAAGCAGGATTAGCTTGAGCTGCAACTCTGGGTTGATGAGCAGCTGCTTGCGACGATACGTGGGGGGCATGGCTGGAGTGGGTGTCTGTTTCTGGTCCACACCAAAGTCGACCAATGAAACTCCCGAGCTAAAGCCTCACCGCAACTCTTGTGGACTGACTTGCTTTGGTGGGTTTATTTGGGCTGCAAGGGCGCGCAACCTCTTCTCTGCAATCAACTTGCATCTTCGCGCCGGTAGAGCAGGCCCTCCGAATTCGGCCCCGTCTGCCCGATCAGGCTCGAAGCTCCCTTCCCAGCTGCTCAGCAGGGTATTCGGCCCCACAAGCGTCCGGGTTCTGACGCAAAAACCCACGCAACATAGTCAGTTCAGAAGTTGTGGAGCCCAGTCGTGCCGGCGCCCACTCCGAGCCCTACGTCCCTTTGGAGCCGAACGTATCAATCTGATACCCACCAGCGCCCGGGCCGTGCCTACGCCGCACAGGTCCCCCACAGGCCCCTGTCCAGCACCCATCGGGCCCTAGCGCCGGATCTGGTAGCAGTAGTAGCCCCCGGATGGATCGCGCAGTTTTGGGCTGTGCTCCGAACTCCCGAACCACTCCGGATCCACATCCTTGGGGCAAAAATGGGCCACCAGACTTTTCCTCGACTGAGAGGGCGTGGTGACTTTGGAACCGCCGTGCACCAGGTCGGCGTGCCACAACAAGACATCGCCGCGCTTGGGGGCAAAGCGCCGCAACGGGCAGCCGAGCGCCTTGGGCCCGGCGTGCATCCACGCCAAAAATTCCGACTGATCGTCATAGTCGTAGGGCTTGGCGCGCGCCTGATCCAACCAGCGATACTCATCGATGCGATGGCTGCCTTCGTAATACTCCAACTCTCCGCTGCCCGCTTGAACGTCCTCCAACGCAATCCAGCATCCAACGAACTCGAGCGGCGATCGCAACAGTACGAAGGCCGTGTCCTGGTGCATGGCCTGCTCAGTCCCCCACGCGAAAGTCAGGGTCTGAAAAGCGAGCGGCGGGCGCTCAAAAAGCAACCCTAAGAATTCGAGAAGGGGCGAACTGAAAAGCACCGCGCGCGCCTTCTCCGAGGCCCCGTGTAGATCCAAGAGCTTGTGTTGTGCGGCGTGAAATTTGGGATGAACCTTTTCGAAGCGCGGCCGATCGCCCTCAAACACTTCGCACCAAATATCATCACTTTCCGCGCTCCAAATCCCGTCCACTTCGGCACGCAATGAATCGATGCCGGCCGTATCGAGCGCACCCTCCATCACCAGGTAACCCTGGCGACACCAATCTTCCAGTTGCCGAGCTTGCCCTGGGGTAATGTTGCCAAGCTCGAGTTTGCCTTCGATGCGCTCGCGCCAATTGGCAAAATCCGTCCAAAGGCCCCCGAATGCGGAATGTTGGCGTGGAGGATTTGAAACGCGTTCGAAAAAGCGTTTGAGCGCGCGCTCCAACACCAGCGGCAAGCGCCCCAATGCAGCCCCCCAAACGTCTCGCCACTGCTGAGCGCGCTCCTCTAGTTCGAATTCGCCCTGCCGCAATTTGAGCAGCGTACCCTGCCCCTGCGCACAAAATTGCAACTCAACCACAGAGCTCTCTTCGCACTCGAAACCCGGAAGTTGTGCGCGCCAATCCAAGCGGATGGACCGATCGACTTGCAACTCCAGCCATCGCCCGCGGATTTGGGCCTTCATCCCGCCCGGTGCTTCGAATTGAATTTCAAGCGCACCGCCCTTGCGCGGATCACTTTCAATCTGAGTGACTCGAAAATCGCGTGTGGGAGCGATCCAGCGGCGCAGGCGATCCACATCGCTCCAAGCCAAGTAAACTTCCTGCGGATCGGCGTGAAAGAAGCGCTGCAACTCGATCTGAACCATGCCCTTAGGGTAGCTCTCAGGCAGCCTCGGATGCGCGGGGAATCTTCGCCTTCACAAGTTGACCGCCGCCGTTCGCTACAATTCTCACGCACCCGCAAAATGTGCAGGTGCCCCAACGCTGTGCCGCTCAGATTCACGACTCTCAACCTTGTACTTGCAATAGCGGCGCTCTGGCTGGGAGCGTGCTCCGACTCCCCTGCGGGTTCTCTGTCGGGCTCCCAGGCCGCGACCGCATTGGAAGCCGGAGCCACCGATCTGCTTGCTCGCTATCCCGACAGCTTCCCGAGCCAGCCGGGTCACTTGGCGCCGGAACCGGGGCAAGGATGGGGCGTTCACCATCTTCGCGGTTGGAAGCATTGGACCGGGGCTGACAAGGATGGCGCTCCCTTTACCTGGTCCACCGAGAAAAGCGCGGGCTTGATCCTGCCCGCCGCCGAACCCAGCGAGCGCAACTTGCGCCTGCGAGTCTTTGGACCGCGACCGTTGGAGGGCTCGGGATTGGCTGCCGATCAAAGCTTGAGCCTGCAGCTCAACGGGCACGAATTGGGCAGCTTTCCCATAACGCCCCAACCGGAATGGCTCGAGCTGACGGTGGCGGCCGAGCTGTGGCGCGCGGGAAGCAATGAACTTCTGTTTGAAGTCTCGCACACCATTCCCGGAGATGACGGAACGCAGCTGGGCTTGGCACTGGCAGAGGTGCGCTACGACACACCACTGGAAACGGTCGACATCCAAGGCCGTCGATTGCGCTTGCCGGTTGGTTCGCAAGTTCTCTACGGCTTGGAACTTATTCAACCTGCCGAAATCAGCCTGGGCGCAAACACCCAAGCTCCGGGCATGCTTGAACTGCAATGGCGCCAGCTGGCCCCCCTCGACTCCAAACGCGGTCCGTGGAATTCGATCGGCAGGATCATTGCGGAAGGCCCGCAAAGTTTCGAGCGCACCTTTGAGCTCAATGCGTTGGGCAGCGTCGAGTTGCAATTGCGGTGGACGAGCCCCGAGCCGCATGCATTGGAAGTCGAGCATTTGCGATTGTTGCAAGCGGGTCCGAAACTCGCACCGATCATCTTCATTAGCCTCGACACCCTCGCTGCGCGACACACCAGCTTGTGCGGCTATTCGATTGATACCACCCCGCACTTGCGAGAACTCGCAAAGGAATCGGTGGTATTTGAAAATTGTCGTTCCAACGCGCCCTGGACCTTACCGAGCTACATCTCCCAATTTACGGGCCTTTACGCCGGCAGCGCCGCCTTCGACTCAGGACTCACCCCGACCGACGATCGCTGGTGGAAACTATCCCTTTCCGCACGCCGCTGGACCTTGGCCGAAAGCTTGCGCGCCCGCGGCTATCGCACCGCAGCTTTCACCGGCAGTGGTTGGTTCGCCGCAGGTTTCGGCATGGAGCAGGGCTTTGATGTCTACGAAAACATCATCGCCGCCGAGCTCGACCGCGATCGATTCCTAGCCGGACTGTCGGAGCGCGGTCTCAAGTGGCTGGGGTCGCCAGGGATCGCACCACAGCACGAGCTTGCGCCGCCGCCGCCGTTTCTGTTCATTAATGCCATTGACGTTCACAGTCCCTATCAGCCTGCAGCCGAATACATCGAGCGCGTGGAAGCCGCGCTGCCCGCGGAGCCGGCGGACCTTCGGCCCGTAGCGGCCCCCCATCGCTTCGGTATGATTTCAGAGGAGCACGTCGGGATGTTGACGGAGGAGCGACCGCTCCCGGCTCAATATTCCGCCCGCGATTTGGCCCGCGCCTACGATGCCGAAGTGCTGCAACTCGACCGGAATTTGGCGGATTTCATCGCTGCGCTCAAATCCCGGCAATGGTTCGATGCTTCGATCCTGATCATTACTTCCGATCATGGTGAGTCCATGCGCGAACACAATTGGCTGTTCGAGCACGGCTTGAATTACGGCGAAATCTCCCATGTTCCATTGTTAATTCGCTTCCCCGGCGGAAAATACGGCGGCCAAAGAATCGAAGCCGGAGTTCAATTGGTAGATCTCATGCCGACGCTGTTTGAGCTGGCCGAAATGCAACCGCGGCCCGAATTGCACGGACGCTCACTCATGCCCCTCGTGCGCGGTGAAACGCCTTTGGGAGTGGCGCTGTTTAGCCAGCGCGATTACCTCGTCGGAGAAAGCTTGGAACTGGACGGTTGGAAATTGATCGCCACGCGACCGGGACGCGCCACCGCAGCAACGCTGCATTCCCATCCAAGTGCTCGCGAATGGATCGCTGCCAATGTCCCCGGAATGGACCCGGAGCAGCTCCTGACGGGCGACCTGGCCCTTGGCGATTTGCGCGCCATGCGGCGCGCCGGGGTCGACCCCGCAAAGTTGCCCGGACAACTGCGCTCCGCATTGGAAGGTCCCATCTATCAATTATTCGATCTCTCCCGCGATCCCGGCGAGACGAAGGACCTCGCACACAGCGAGCCGGAGCGCTTGGCGCGCATGATTGCAGCCTTGGAACACGAGCTTCAACGCTCCAAAGCTGCGCGGCTGCCCAAGGTTGAGCACGAAGCCGATGTGCATCTAGATGCGCAGGACAGGGAGTCCCTGCGTTCGCTGGGTTACTTTGGCGACTGACGCTCCCTACTGCCGACTTGCGCCAGAGACTCATCGACGCGTCGCAGTGGAGTGCCAACCGAGAGAGCGCGGCCGCCCGTAGCAGGCTGTTATCAGAGCTAGCTGTGTACCCGAAAATTCAGAAGTTCAAAGTTCCGTGCGCGCGACTCATTCCCGCACCGGCTAACGACAGCAGAGCCTTACCATTTTGGGGCGCGCAAGCGGGGCTCCGCTGCCTACACTTCGGCCATGGGGACATCCAATCGGACTCTAGTTCAGCTGCTCTTTCTACTGTCAGGCGCGGCGGGCCTCATCTATCAGGTGGTTTGGATGCGCAAGCTTGTGCTTGTGCTCGGTGTCACCTCCCAGGCCGTCAGTACGGTCTTGGCCGTTTTCATGGCCGGATTGGCACTCGGATCATGGTTGCTATCCAAACGCGCCGACAGGAGCAAATCCGCCCTGGCCCTCTACGGCTGGCTCGAACTGGGCATCGCCATTTTCGGGGCACTGAGCATCTACCTCCTGGATGCGATCATGCCCATTTATGTGGAGATCACGCGCGGAGCTGACTTGTCCGCAGCCGAGCTCAGCCTACTGCGCCTGTCCATGGCCGGCGTCGTCCTGTTGCTCCCCACCACACTCATGGGCGCGACCCTGCCCGTTTTGGTGCGTGCCATCGCCACCAAGTTGGGGCACCTCGGGCGCGATGTTGGCGGACTCTACGCACTCAATACCTTGGGGGCGGCACTGGGAACCTTGATCGGCGGCTTCTACCTGATTGAAACCGTTGGATTGCGCGCGACCTGCTATGTGGCCGCCGGGCTCAATGTGCTCGCCGCTGTTGGAACATTCATCCTGACTCAGACTTCCCGCGCGAATGGGTCCACAGAGCCCGGTTCCACTACCGAACCAAGTGCCGACTCAAGTCACGCTGCACTGGCCGACTCCGGTGCCGGCAAAACCACCGGCGAAGACGCAGACTTGCCCAGCGCTTCCGCTACGAATGCTCCGGGCGATCGTTGGTTGGGACGCCATGTGCTGCTGGCCTTTGGATTGTCCGGCTTCCTCGCGTTGGCCTACGAAGTGCTTTGGACCCGGTATTTAATTTATGTGCTGGGCCAAAACTCCGTCTACGCCTTTAGCACGATGCTCATTTGCTTTCTATTGGGCATTGTTTTGGGTAGTGCCGTGGCGGGAGTTATCAGCGACCGCAGTCGCCACCCCCTGGCGTGGTTGGGCGGAACCATCCTGCTGACAGGAGTCGCGGCCCTAGGCACCCTTGCCGTTATGGGCCTGCTAGTTCGCGAACGCAGGGTGGGCGGCGACGGCGCCACTTGGTTGGCCGTAACGAGTGGCGACTTCTTGCGCTGCATGGCCGTGCTCCTACCGCCCACAATCCTCAGCGGAGCCACCTTTCCTTTTGTAGCTCGGCTTTATGCGGCGCGCCCTGGGCAGTTGGGTGCCGACGTAGGACGTGCCTATGCGGTCAACACATTGGGAGCGATCTTTGGAGCCCTAGCCGGAGGATTCGTGGTCCTGCCCATGCTGGGTCTGCGCTTCGGTCTGGCGGCCCTAGCCGCCGTTCAAGTGCTTGCGGGCCTATCACTCCTATTGCGCAAGTCGGCCGGAACTCCCACGGGCGCCAAGCTTTCGAGTTGCGAGCCGGGTCCCTACCCCAAAACGGCGCTGACTTTGGGGCTCGTAGCCGCGACAGGCTTCGGATCCTTGTTCTTCATTCAAGATCCACACCGCACGCTTCTCGAAGGCCCGGGGCGTGAGATTTTGATGTACCACGACGGACCTGAGAGTTCCGTCGCCATCGTCAAGAATTGGCGTGACGAAATTCAGATTTTTGTGGATGGCGATGGACAGGCCAGTACCGAGCCGCGCACCCAGGTGCACTTGCGACTGCTCGGGCACTTGCCGGCGTTGCTACATCCCAATCCCAAATCGGGTTTGGTGGTTGGCTTCGGCGGCGGCATCACAACCGGTTGCCTGGCACAGCACCCGCTGGAACGATTGGACTTGGTCGAATTGAATCCGGCCGTGCGCAAGTGGGCCGTGCACTGGGAAGACTTCAATCACGATCCCCTGCACAACGAA
>JAJDES010000135.1 GCA_029259675.1 Planctomycetota bacterium | reverse complement strand
TAGCTCCGTGGAACGCAAAGACAAATTCATTGTCCGCGCGCTTTGCCGCAGGCCGACACCAGAAGCCAACAGCTTGAATAGCCAAGTGTTGAGATGGGGCTTGTGGTCCCGATAGTCGGCGCGAAAAGTTTGGCGCGAGAAACCCCGATTGCAGGACCTGCACCGGAAGCGTGGGACGGAATGCGCCCTGCAGATGGGTTTGTAAAAGCCGCGACGAATGTAGAAGTTCGGACGGGGCTTTTGATGCTCAGAGCAGCGGGGATTGGGGCAAAACGGTGGCTGAAACATGTGGCAAAACTCTCCTCTCGGGAGGCCAGGAGGGCCTCCTCGCGAAGAGGACTGCGCACAAGTTCAGTTGGTTACCGTTGTTGCGGAATTTCTTCGTCAGGGTAAACCCACCGAAGTTGGACAGTATGCAAGAGTTGAAGGAACTGGTGGAGGCAGCGGGAATTGAACATGCGTCCCAGAGTCTGCTAACTACGAGCGTATACGTGTGTAATCCACTGTTTGGTTCTCGTCCCTTAGCCGCCTGCGGATGTGCTGCCGTTGGACTAGCACGCGAAGTTATGGATGCAAGGTTGGCAACGCCTGCCCGAAAAAAGGAGGCAAGCGGGAGCCAGAAAGGTGGTCTTCGCTAGCTCTCTAGACCAAAATTAGTTTGAAAGGCCAGTATTCAATTGCCCCCCCATGGAATGCCGCCTGGCACAGAATTGGAGTTACGAGCCGGCGACAATTTTCTGCAATTGCAAGCTAATCGACTCTCTTCTGGCCAAAGGTGATGCGTTCCAATCCGATTTGGATCTAGCAACCAAACGACACAGTTGCTGCAACTACAAATGCAGAGATCGAAGACACCACGCCCAACTTACATTTGTTGGGCCCTACGGCGTTGTCCCCATGACGGCGTTGCTAATGGTCGCTCCGAATGGCGATTCCGCATCGGCGCAGTAGAACTGATACCAAGTTGGGATACCTGCGGGGATACCTACGGGCCAGGTCGCATTGGGAATCGAAAAGGCCCCGGCCGCATTTGTGAAGCGCAAGAGAAAGGTGGTCGAGGGAGTCGCATGAAAGGTTCCACCAACCAATCCGACGGGGGTCGATGCGCTCGAAATGACTAGGGCAAATAGTGAGAAGGGCGGGGCTTGGGTCAGGCTCAGGCTCAAGGCCGAGTTGGGCTCAAGGGTACCGCTCATTTCGAGGTAAGGCGCGCTGCTGATGCTGTTCGTTCCGCCCCCTAGATCCGTCCAAGGGTCCAAGCCAAGATCCAAGGCGTAGGCTGCTCCGGCATTATTTTCATCATTGTTCGCCTGGTCGCCGTTTACGCCAGTCGCATTGCTGTCCTCACCGGATGCACCAACAATGATGGAATCCCCGGACATGTCGACAGCCTCACCGAAAGTATCGCCTGAGCCTGAAGAGGATGCCTTTAGATAGAAAGCCTGGCTCCATGTGGAACCTGTTCGGACGAAACCGTAAACGGCGCCCGAGGCCGATGCACTGTTGTCGGTTTGGTCGCCGTCAACTCCGCTAGCATTGCTGTCCTCATTATGAGCGCCGACAATGGCCGTGTTATCCGAGATGGCCACTGATTTTCCGAAATCATCGAAACCTTCGGTGTTCGACGCCTTTAAGTACGCCTCCTGGCTCCAAGTGGTGCCCGCACGGACAAAAATATAAGCGGCGCCTGCGCGGGCAGCCATGTTGATTGTCTGATCGCCATTCACTCCCGTTGCAGTACTGCGTTCTACCCTTGCGCCGACAATAGCTGTGTCGCCAGATAAATCGACATCCGTGCCGAAGCTATCTCCGGCATCGGTGTTGGACGCTTTCAGATAAGCCTCTTGGCTCCAGATCGTACCTGTGCGGACAAAGACAAACGCTGCGCCGGAATCGACTGCGTCCTCATTGAATTGGTCACCGTTCACACCGGTGGCATCGCTGCGCTCACCTTGCGCGCCAATGATTGCGGTCTTTCCTTCGATAGCCACCGAGTACCCAAATTCCGCTCCCACTCCAGCGTTGGACGCTTTCAGATAAGCTTGCTGCGTCCAAGTTGTGCCCGATCGAACAAAAACATAGGCGGCGCCGGACCCAAATGCGGCATTGCTCATTTGATTGCCATTGACCCCGGTGGCATCGCTGTCTTCTCCGTTTGCGCCAACAATTGCCGTATTCCCTGACACAGCCACAGACCAGCCAAAGGTGTCGCCGGCTTCGGTATTGGATGCCTTTAGGTACGCCTCTTGAGACCATGTTGTGCCTGAACGGACAAAAACATAGGCGGCACCGGCGGCAAACATGCTGTCGTCAGCTTGGTTGCCATTGACACCGCTCGCGCTGCTGGCCTCGACGTAGGCACCGATTACGGCGGTATTGCCGGATAGGGCGACAGAAAAGCCGAACGAATCCGATCCCCCGGGGTTGGACGCCTTCAGCATGGCCTGCTGAGTCCATGTAGACCCGGAACGAACGAATATGTACGCGGCACCTGACTCGGCCGCGTCCGTGTCTTCAGACCGCGCGCCGACAATTACGGTGTTGCCCGAGTAAGCGACCGCGAGACCAAAGTCATCATGGGTGCTGGGATTCGAAGCCTTCAAGTAAGCCTGTTGGGCCACAGGATCGATGGTCAATGGATAGCGTGCACCCGCTTCGTCGATCGATAGCAGCAAGCCTTGGTCCTCTATTTCGAAGCCCGCATCAAGCTGCTTCCCATCGGCATCGAAAACGACCAGGCCTTGATAGCGCAAAGCAGTCTCGCCGGCTTGGGTCAAAAATGCGATGCCGCGGCGATCCGGGTCCACTTTGGGTGCCAAGCCCCCGCGCACAGCCAGGCGCAACCGAAGCCGACCTGCGGCCTGACCCGCTGCCGGGCGCTGGTTCAAGTTGAAACCGTGCTCCAATCCGCGCCCATCATTGATGTACCACTCCTCGAGATGCCCATCCCAATCGACCGCAATGCGATTGGCGTCTGCATCAATCGCAAGGGATTCGGAGAACTCGGACTCGAAGCCTTCAAAGCCATAGCTTCGAAGTTCAAGGCCCCAACTCCAATCCGGAAGTTCTGGCCGAACAAGGAAGCCGCGACCGTCAAACTCTATCTGCCAACCCTGCCCCGGATTCACAGCCGTGAAGCCTGCTTGCGCCGGAAGGGCGCAGTGGCGGCCGGCCTCGTAGGCCGCGCGGATGCTGCTCCAATCATTGGCGCTCATTCCCTCGGGCAATCCCCGCTTTTGGGTATGGCTCTTTACCCCATGCGCTTCAGCCTGATTTCCTGAGTCGTAACATTCATGCGCGTGACTGAGCGTAGATGCCGCCCACAACGCAAAGATCACAACCCAGACAGCACACAATTTATTCAGCGTCAGATTAGGCATTATTTGGTGAAAGTTTCGACAGCAGATCAGCGAAAAAGAACCCAGCCAGGCCGCCAGCCACAGCTCGTTACTAGGCGCGCAGGGGAAACCGTGAAGGCAATCTAGCAAGCATCGAACAATGGATTAACCCTAGGGGTGCGCCCTATGTGGCAGTGCTCGCTCGGAAGTGCCATGCGGTAAGAGAGATTTGACGCGTCCAAGAGTACGTGCAAAGTCGTGGTCGCACACTCCAAAGTCAAGCAGTAGAGCTCGAGCTTGGGAGCGCTTCGGTCTATTCGAACCTCATCCTGAGACGGAGCGCGCGCCGAACCGCGCGTCCGAGCTTCCAAGCGGTAGTCGAATGCGGCTCATCGCATGCGCTTCAGCGGATTTAAAAAGCGAACTCGAATATTCATGGTCGGTGGCGCCCATCAATTTTGAAAGGTTATGTAGTGCTTGCATGATCAACTCGCGGTTTTGCCCGGCACTTGGCGCATGATCGCCGATTGGCGCGATGCTATGCGAAGCTCATACTCACGGGCATCCGTGAAAGGGTGCCCAGATAATCGCCAAAGCCGACATTTTCAATGCTTCGGCGTGTGGCGTTCGCTCCTAGTGAAGAAGGTCCGCCTCCTTCATCCGTTCGAAAACTGGCGGGGGAGTTATTGGAGGCAGAGAAAACAAGATCGAGCTTTTCATTGCCACTGCTGTCGGCCTGGACTGGGGAGCCCTAAAGCGGCTCCGGCTTCGACCCGCAGACGCTGCCGGGATAGGAAAGATCAACGAGCCGCTCGGGTGGCTTCTTGGACCGCATAAGGCGCTGTCGCGAGAGACAGGGCCCATGGCCATTCGTGAAGACCGTCGGCATACTCTTCGCCCCCATGTTGACCCTATCCGGTATCACCAAGTCCTACGGAGAGCGCACCCTGTTCGCGGCGGCGGCTTTGCAGCTCAATCGCGGCGATCGCATCGGGCTCGTTGGGCCGAACGGGGCCGGCAAGACGACCCTGTTCTCGCTGATTCTCGGCGGCGAGCCGGCCGACGACGGACGGGTCAGCATCGAGCGCGATGCCACGGTCGGCTACTTGCCGCAGGAGAGTGCGCCGGTAGGCGAGGAGACCGTGCTCGAGATCGCCTTAGCTATCACCGACGATTTCGTCCGACTTTACCGCACCATTAAGGCCTGGGAGCAAGAACATCCGGTCGAGGCGCAGCATCCCGAGGACGAGCACGACGACGTGCACGAGCGCTACAACGAGCTCAACGGCTACTTCGTTGAAGCCAAGGCCAAGCAGATTCTCGCGGGCCTCGGCTTCCGCGATTCGGATCTTGATCGCCCGGCGCGCGAACTGAGCGGTGGCTGGGTCATGCGGGCTCACCTCGCCAGACTGCTGACGCAGGAGCCCGACCTTTTGATGCTCGATGAACCGACGAACC